>JBDTJK010000365.1:0-10146 GCA_039935875.1 Casimicrobiaceae bacterium | reverse complement strand
CGCAATCACCGGCGGATCATGGTCAGGCTGGTCAAGGGCGCGTACTGGGATAGCGAAATCAAGCGGGCGCAGGTTGACGGCCTTGCCGGTTATCCCGTGTTCACGCGCAAGGCGTATACCGACGTCTCCTATCTTGCGTGCGCACGCAAGCTGCTGGCACAGCCCGCCGCGATCTATCCGCAGTTCGCGACGCACAATGCGCAAACGCTGGCCGCGGTCTACGAGATGGCCGGTCCCGACTTCCGGCCGGGCCAGTACGAATTCCAGTGCCTGCATGGAATGGGCGAGCCACTCTACGAGCAGGTGGTCGCGCCGGTTACCGCGGGGGGGCTGGGACGGCCGTGCAGGATCTACGCGCCGGTCGGGTCGCACGCAACGCTGCTGGCGTACCTGGTACGGCGACTGCTGGAAAACGGAGCCAATACCTCGTTCGTCAACCGTATCGCGGATTGCGCCGTGCCGATCGGCGAACTGGTCGCCGATCCTGTCGCAACGGTGGAAGCGGCCGCGATGCAGGATGGCATCCTCGGCATGCCGCACCCACGCATCGCGCTGCCGCGGGCGCTATTCGGTGGCGAACGCATCAACTCCGCGGGCGTTGACCTTGCCGACGAGCAGCGACTTGCGGCGCTGTCATCGGCGTTGCTGCAATGCCCCGCAGGCTGGCGCGCGGCACCGGTGATCGATGGTGCCGAGCGCACCGGTGACGCGCCGCACGCGCTGCGCAATCCCGCGGACCACCATGATGTGGTTGGCGACGTGCACGAAGCAACCCCGCAGGATGTCGCGGATGCGCTGGATGCCGCCACACGCGGCGCGACGCCATGGGCGGATACGCCGCCAGCGACCCGTGCCGACGCGCTGCTGCGCGCAGCGGACCTGATGGAAACCGGGATGGATCCGCTGATCGGGCTCATCGTCCATGAGGCGGGCAAGACGTACGCCAACGCGGTCGGCGAAATCCGCGAGGCGGTCGATTTCCTGCGTTACTACGCGACGCAGGCGCGCCGCGACCTCGCTGCTGGTGCGCACGTGCCGCTGGGTATAGTCGTCTGCATCAGTCCGTGGAATTTTCCACTGTCGATCTTCACCGGCCAGGTGGCCGCAGCGCTCGCCGCAGGGAACTCGGTCATCGCCAAGCCGGCGGAACAGACGCCGCTGATCGCAGCGCAGGCGGTGCGCCTGTTGCTCGCCGGCGGAGTACCCGTCTACGCGTTGCAACTGCTGCCCGGCCGAGGCGAGGTGGTCGGCGCGAATCTGGTCGCGGATCGGCGCGTGCGCGGCGTGGTGTTCACGGGTTCGAACGAGGTCGCGCGCCTGCTGCAGTGCAGCCTGGCCGGTCGCCTCGACACAAAGGGCCGGTTGCCCACACTGATCGCCGAGACCGGCGGCCAGAACGCGATGATCGTCGACTCTTCGGCGCTGGCCGAACAGGCGGTCAACGATGCGCTGGTCTCCGCGTTCGACAGCGCAGGGCAGCGCTGTTCCGCCCTGCGCCTGCTGTGCGTGCAGGACGACGTCGCCGGACGCGTGGTCACAATGCTGCGCGGCGCGATGCAGGAGCTATGCGTCGGCAACCCCGACCGCCTCGCCACGGACGTGGGGCCGGTGGTCGACGAGGATGCCCGGCGGGCGATCGAAGCGCACATCGACGCGATGCGTCGCGCGGGGCGCACGGTGTGGCGTTCGCCAGTCGACGCTCGATGCGATGCCTTGCACCCGGGCACGTTCGTCGCGCCAACGCTGATCGAACTCGAACGCATCGACGAATTGCAACGGGAGGTATTCGGGCCGGTACTGCACATCCTTCGTTACCGCCGTGACGACCTGGGCGCGGTGGTTGCCGCGATCAACGCAACCGGCTACGGACTCACGCTGGGCGTGCACACGCGCATCGACGAAACGATCGACTTCGTCGTCGCCCGCGCGCATGTTGGCAACATCTACGTGAACCGCACTATCATCGGCGCGGTGGTGGGTGTGCAGCCGTTCGGCGGCGAAGGCCTGTCGGGCACCGGTCCCAAGGCCGGTGGTCCGCTCTATCTGCATCGATTGCTGGCGTGCCCCGCCGACGTGGCGGCCGGCCACGCTGCTGGCAACCCGCCGCAGTTACCGGCTACACCTGCACGTCCGCTGCTGCTCGCATTGCGCGATTGGGTCGCGGCGCAACCGGCGCTGCGCGACCTCTTGCCCGCAATGGACACGCTGGCTTGCGTCAATGGCGCGCGCAGCACGCAGACGCTGCCAGGGCCGACGGGCGAGCGGAATACCTATAGCCTGCGCCCGCGCAAGGCCGTGCTTTGCGTTGCGGCGACGCGAAACGACCTGCTGCTGCAACTGGCAACGGTATTGGCCGCCGGGAGTGGCGCCATATGGATCCACGATGAGGTCGCAATGCTGCTTCGCCACGATCTTCCCGCCGCATTGCAACGGTGCGTTGCCTGGGATGACGTGAACGGCACCGCAATCGATGCGGCGCTCGCCGCCGCGGACGACGACCGCGTGCGGACCTTGAGCGAACGACTCGCGCAGCGCACAGGACCGATCATCGGGCTGCAAGCGGTGCGTCCGGGCGCACGTATTTCCGGTGTGGCGGCCTATGCAATCGACCGGCTGCAGGTCGAGCGTTCAGTTTCGGTGAATACGGCCGCAGCCGGCGGCAATGCGAGCCTGATGACCATCGGCTGACTCGGCGGCGGCCCGGTCGCCGTGCGCGGGCGAACCGCACAAGTACCTCACTCGTCGCCGGTGGCGGATCGCGCGAAGTGCCGGAAGTAGCGTGTGAACTCGGGGGCCACCCGATGCAGTTCGCGCCGATGCATCGACACCAGCCGTCTCAGCATCTGGCGGCCGTGGGGCGTCAATTCGATGACCACGCGGCGGCGGTCGGGTTCGGTATGCTTGCGTTCGACAAGCCCCAGTTCGGCGATCCGGTCCACCAGCTCGACCGCGCTGTTATGCTTGATCATCAGGAACTGCGCGAGCACCTTGACGGTGAAGGGATGTATGTCGTCGTGGCCCTTTATCACGAGCAGGGCCTGGTATTGTTGGGCAGTCAGTCCCACCGCGCGTGACGACTGTTCGCTGTAGAACTGGAATTGCCGCAGCGAATGGCGAAACGCGGCGAGCGTGCGAAATTCTTTGTCGGTCAGCATTGGCGATCGGACGCTAAACCCCCGGGTCCGCCGCAGGCAGCGGCGGACGTTATACTGGCGAGCGTCACGCTTGCCCGCCCTTGACATTGTATCGCTGTGCGATGTAAATTCATACAAGAATGTCGTGGAGCGATACTTTTCTGCGGCGAGTTGCCGCCAGGGTCTGTTCACACGAGCGCATCGACAACCGCGAGCCGGCGGCGAAGACCGGCGCAATCATGTACGGCCATTCCACCTGGAGGAGAGTCACGATGAGCGATAACGAATTCGATTTGGGCGGCGCGGGACGCCGCTCGTTCCTGAAAGCGGGCGCGGCAGCGGCGGGCGGCATGTTGCTGCCGAACATGGTGTTTGCGGCCGACCATCCCGCGATCGGCACCTATCCGGCGGGCTCGTCGGGAGATTCGGTGTTCATCGGCATCGCGGTGCCGCGCACCGGCCCCTACGCGGTGCAGGGCGAAGATGAGCTGAAGGGCTGGCAACTTGCGGTGGAGCATCTCAATTCGGGTCACGAGCTGATGAAAAAGCTCTCGCCGAAGACCACGAAGGGCGTGCTCGGCAAGACCGTGAAAATCGGCGTAGCCGATTCGGCCGCCAAGCCAAACACCGCGGTGCAGGCGGAGCAGCGCTTTATCAGCGAGAACAACGCGGTGCTGATGACCGGCTCGACGTCGAGTGCGGTCGCCGTTGCGCTCAACAAGCTGGCGCAGAGCTCCAAGGTGCTGTACATGGCCGGCATCTCCGGCTCCAACGACACCACGGGCAAGGATTGCGTTCGCTACGGATTCCGCCAGGGCTTCTATGGCGAGATGGCGGCCAACGCCATCGGCCCGGTGCTGGTCAAGGCGTTCGGCAGGAACAAGAAGGCGGCCTTCATGACGCCTGATTACACCTACGGTCACACCACGACCAAGTCGGTGAACGACTACCTGACCGAGAAGGGCGGCTGGAAGATGGTCACCAACCAGGTCTCCCCGCTCGGCACGGCGGACTTCAGCTCGTACCTGCTCAATATCGCGAATTCCGGCGCCGACGTGCTGGTCAACGTGAATTGGGGCCAGGATGCCGTGCTGTCGATCCAGCAGGCCAAGAAGTTCGGCATCTTCGACAAGATGAAGCTGGTGGTGCCTTACCAGATTCCCTTCCTCGCTCCCGAAGTGGGTGGCGGGTTGCTCGAAGGCGTCTACGCCGCCACCGATTTCTGGTGGACGCTCGAGGACAAGTACCCGCTCGCCAAGATGTTCGTGGAGTCGTTCGACAAGAAATATGGCTACAAGCCGGAGTGGGGCGCGGAAAACGCATACGTCAGCATCGCGCAGTGGGCCCGCATGGTCGAGGAAACGGGCAGCTTCTATCCGCCTGATGTCATCAAAACCTTCGAGAAGGGCGAGACGATACCCTCGCTACTCGGCGACGTGCACTATCGTCCGCAAGACCACCAGTGCGTGCGGCCGGTGATCATCGTCAAGGGTAAACTCGCCAAGGACATGAAGAACAAGGAGGACTTCTGGGAGGTCGTCGAGATCGTTCCGGGTGCCGGAGTGATACAGGCGCCGGATGCGTTCGGGTGCAAACTCGGCGATTATACTTAGCACTGCCGCGCAAGTGTCCGTGGATCCGGGCCTCGCCCTGCGGCGGGGCCCGTGATCGTATGATTGCGTTATACATTCAAAACAGCCTGGTCAGGTCCCGAAGCGTTTGTGTTTCCGGACCGCCGTGCCACGACAGGATTGCCATGCGCGAGTCTGATATTGCTTAATTGGGCTACGTTCGTATCGCAGATGTTCAACGGACTGGTGCTCGGGGCCTTGCTGGCGCTGATCTCGTCCGGGCTGACGATCATCTATGGCACCCTCGGGGTTCTCAACCTCGCGCATGGCGCCATGTTCATGCTCGGCGGCTATGCCGGATATCTCGCATTCACGTATACGGGATCGTTCATCGTCGCGGTCATCGTGGGCGCGTTGTTCGTGCTGGTGGTCGGGGTGGTGATGGAGCGGGTGATCATCCGCCACTTCTATGCCCGCTCGGGCGAAGACCAGCTGCTGGTGACATTCGGCATCGGCATGGTGATGGTCGAGACCATCCGCTTCTTCTTCGGCAGCCTGACGATGTCGGTGCCGCCGCCGCCGCTGTTCGGGGGTATCACCTCGCTCGGCTTCGTGCTCTATCCCACTTACCGCCTGGCGGCGCTCGGCATCATTGTGGTGGCGCTGGGCGCGCTGTACCTGGTGCTCTATCGCACGCGGCTCGGGCTGACTGTGCGTGCGGGCATCGAGGATTCGGTGATGGTTGGCGCGCTGGGCATCAACGTGCATCGCGTGTTCACGCTGGTATTCGGCATCGGTGCAATGGCGGCCGGATTTTCCGGCATCATCAATGCGCCGGTGGTTTCGCTCACCCCCGACATGGGCGAGTCGATCCTGGTGCAAACCTTCGTCGTGGTCGTCATCGGCGGCGTCGGGTCATTTCCGGGGGCGATACTTGGGGGCCTGATCGCCGGCGAGATCATCAGCATCACCGCGATGATCGACCCCGCGTATTCCTACGTCATGCTGTTCGTGGCGATGACGTTGGTGCTGCTGTTGCGGCCGCATGGCTTGCTCGGCACGGCCAGTCGCGAGTGACAGCGAGCATCCCGATGCGCAAAAGAAGTCCCTACCTGCTTGAAATCCTGACTGCGGTCGGCTTGCTCGCCGCGCCGTTCCTGCTGCCCTATCTCGACTTCGCACCCAACACCGTCAACCGAATCCTGGTGTGGGGCCTGTTCGGCATCGGCTTCGACATCCTGTTCGGCTACGCAGGGTTGCTCTCGTTCGGCCAATCTGCCTTCTATGGCACCGGCGGCTTCGTCGCGGCCTACCTGCTGACCCGTGCAGGCTTCCCGCACGTGGTGACCGCACTGGTGATTGGCATGATCGCCGCAGCGGTCACCGGTTATCTGGTCGGATTGATCGCACTGCGGCGGACCGGCATCTATTTCGTCATGATCACGGTGGCGATCGCCGAAGTGTTCTTCTTCGTCGAGTTCTCGCCGATGTCGGCCTATACCGGCGGCGAGAACGGACTGCCGGGTGTTCCAACCCCTGCGTTCAACCTCGGTTTCACCACTCTCAAGTTCACCACTGGCTGGTCGCTCTACTGGTTTCTCGCGCTGTGCTATTTCATCGGCATCGTGATCGCGCTGCGCATCGTGCGCTCGCCCGTTGGCGCGGTCCTGAGCGCGATTCGCGACAACCCGCTGCGCGCCGCCGCTGTCGGCCACAGCGTGCAAAGCTACAAACTCACTGCGTTCGTGATCGCCGCTGCCTACGCCGGATTTGCAGGCGGACTGCTCGGCGTAATGCAGGCGTTCATGCCGCCGGACGCGTTCATGTTCCAGACATCGGCCCAGCTGATCATGCAGACGGTGATCGGCGGCGTCGGAACGCTGTTCGGCCCGCTGCTCGGCGCGGCAGTCTGGCTGTACCTGCAGGATTTCCTGCAGGCGAGGCTCGGCCTCGGCGCCACCTGGGCACTGGCGCTAGGGGTGATCTTCGTGTTGCTGGTTTGCTTCCTGCGGCGCGGGATCATCGGAGGGATCGCCGATCTTTACCATTACCTGACCGGCCGCCACACGCCCGCCGAAGCGGAAGACCGAGCTTCCGCCGACAGTGACGCCGCGCTCGACAGCGCGGCGGCGATCGCCGATTCGGCTCCGCCGCGCAAGCGGGAAGGCGGCAACGTGGCAGGACCGATCCTGCAGGTGAGCGGCCTCACCAAGCGCTATGGCGGACTGCTCGCCAACTGCGATATCGGCTTCACCGTCAACCATGGCGAATTGCGCGGGGTGATCGGGCCCAATGGCGCCGGCAAGAGCACCTTCTTCAAGATGTTGACCTGCGAGGTGCAGCCGACGGCCGGGACGATTCATTTCGAAGGCCGCGACATTACCGGCATGACCGTGACCGACGCGTGCCAACTCGGCCTCACCAAGAGCTATCAGGTCAACCAGTTGTTCAATCGCTTGACGGTACGCGAGAACCTGACCATCGCGGTGCTCGCCGAACTGCGCGGTAAATTCCGCAGAGACCTGTGGCGGCTGACGGAAAACATTCCGGGTCTGACCGAGCAGGTCGCGCGCAACCTGGCGCTGGTCAACCTGACGCGGCGCGCCGATACGCCGGTGTCCGAGCTGGCGTATGGCGAGAAGCGCCGGCTGGAAATCGGCCTCGCCCTTGCCAGCTCGCCGAGCCTGCTGCTGCTGGATGAGCCGCTGGCGGGGATGAGCCCGCAGGAGCGGGTCGAAACGGTCAAGCTGTTGAAGTCCATCAGCCGGGGTCGCACGATGATCGTGATCGACCATGACATGGATTCGCTGTTCGAGCTGGTCGAACGGGTCACGGTGCTTCAGGAGGGTCGGGTGCTGGTCGAAGGCACGCCGGAGGAGATCAAGGCCAACCCGGCCGTCCAGGAAGCCTATCTCGGCGGGATGCACTTGGTATGAGTCTGCTTGAAGTCTCTGGCCTCAACAGCTATTACGGCGATTCGCACATCCTGTTCGACGTCGCGCTGCGTGTCGAGGCGCACGAAGTGGTGGCACTGCTCGGCCGCAACGGCGCGGGCAAGAGCACCACGCTGAAGACACTGATGGGTGTGGTGGCCCCACGCTCGGGCAGCATCTTGTTCGACGGCACCGAAATTGCCGGCAAGCCCGCACACCGTATCGCGCAGGCCGGCATACAGTGGGTGCCGGAGGAGCGGCGCATCTTCGGCAGCCTCGACGTCGAAGAGAATATAGTGCTCGCAGGACTGACGGCCGGCCACGCGTGGCCACTGGAGCGCATCTACGAGATCTTCCCGCGGCTTGCCGAGCGCCGGCGCAGTCGCGGTACCGACCTGTCGGGGGGAGAGCAGCAGATGCTCGCGATCGCCCGGGCACTCGTGCGCAATCCCAAGATGATCCTGCTGGACGAGCCGTTCGAAGGCTTGGCGCCGGTCATTGTGCGCGACCTGCTGGTGGCCTGCCGCAAGCTGGCGGAGGACGGGCAGACCATCGTGCTGGTGGAGCAGAACCTGGCGGCGAGCCTGGCGCTGGCCAGCCGTGTCTACATCATCAATAACGGCCATATCGCGCACGAGGGATCGGCCGAGGAGATCAAGGCCGATCCGCGAGTGCTGCAAAGGTACCTCGGCGTGTAGTCGTTCAAGCCAAGTCCGCCGGCCCGATGGATCGCACGCGATGAACAGCAACTCCCCTGCCTGGGTCATTGGCCATGTCAGTGTCAAGGACGCGGACAAGTGGGACCACTACCGGCATAGCGTGCCGGCAACGATCGAGCCCTTCGGTGGCGCGGTGTTGTTGAGGGGCGGTGTGACCGATGTCCTGCATGGCAAGCATCGGCACGACGATGCGGTGGTGCTCGAATTCCCTGATCTTGCGTCAGCGCGCGCTTGGCACACGTCGGCAGCGTACCAGGCATTGATTGCGCTGCGCAGTGAAGCCGCGGACGTCGACCTCATCATCGTCGGCGGATAACGCCAAGGAAACGCTCGTGCGCCACGTGCGCATGTCGGGCGGCCGTTGCTTCAGGGTCGCCTGCGCCGCGAAGTTCACTTCCGGCTCGCCTCGCCCTGCGCGCGCAAAGCGTCCAATGACGCATTCATCGTCAGCGCCTGCGGATCGACCTTCACGTGCAACAGCGCCGGCCTGCCCGACGCCAGCGCCCGCGCAAAGGCGGGTGCGAATTGCGCCGTTTCAGCCGCCGTCTCGCCATGGGCGCCGTGCGCGCGCGCGAGTGCGGCAAAATCGGGATTGACGATGCCGGTCCCCGAAACGCGTGCCGGATAGTTGCGCTCCTGGTGCATGCGAATGGTCCCGTACATGCCGTTGTCGATTACCACGAATACGATCGCCAACCCGTACTGCACCGCAGTGGCGAGTTCCTGGCCGTTCATCTGGAAGCAGCCATCTCCATTCCACGAGAGCACGATGCGCGCAGGATGTACAAGCTTGGCGGCAATCGCCGACGGCACGCCGTAACCCATCGCTCCGACGTAGGGCGCGAGTTGCGTGCGAAAGTGGCGATAGCGAAACAGCCGGTGCATCCACGTCGCGTAGTTGCCTGCGCCATTGGTGACGATCGCGTCATCGGGCAACTCGGCATCCAGCCACTGCACGATTTGCCAGAGGTCGACGCTGCCGGGCACGGCACGTGGCGCGCGCCATGCATCGTAGCCCGCATGCGCCGCGGCGGCGCTTGCCCCCCATGCGGGGGTCGCGGGTACCGCAAGCGTCGCCATCGCCTCGAGAAAACCTGCGGGCGTTGCACACACGGCATGCGCGGGCTGGTACACCTTGCCGAGTTCCTCGGGCCCCGGATGCACGTGGATCAGGGCGCCCGCCGCCACCGGCGCTGCGAGCAGCGTGTAGCCGGAGGTGGTCATCTCGCCGAGGCGCTCCCCGATCACCAGCAACACGTCGGCATCGCGCACGCGCGCGGCGAGCCGGGGGTTGATGCCGATGCCGACGTCGCCCGCGTAGTGCGCATTGCGGTTGTCGAACAGGTCCTGGTGGCGGAACGCGCAACCAACCGGAAGGTTCCAGCGCTCGACGAAATCGCGCAACAACCGGCACGCGTGCGCATCCCAACGGCTGCCACCGACAATTACGAATGGTGCGCGCGCAGCCGCGAGCAGGTCGCGCACGGCGGCCAACGAGCGTGGGTCGACCGATGCGGCAGCTGGTTCGATGCGCGCGATGTCCGCGCAGTCGGCACGTGCATTCAGCATGTCCTCCGGCAATGCGAGCACGACAGGACCGGGGCGCCCCGACATCGCGGTGCGGTAGGCCCGTGCCACATATTCGGGAATTCGTTGCGCGCGATCGATTTGTGCCGACCACTTGGCAATGCTGCCGTACATGCGCCGGTAGTCGATCTCCTGAAAAGCTTCGCGGTCGACGAAATCGCCGCCGACCTGGCCCACGAACACGATCATCGGCGTCGAATCC
>JBDTJK010000364.1:0-3765 GCA_039935875.1 Casimicrobiaceae bacterium | reverse complement strand
CATACTCGATCTGCCGCTGCACGGCGCCGTGGCACGTGCGATCGAGCAGCGTGTTCTCGTAGCTCGGCATCACCAGCATCGGCATCAGGTACTCGAACATCGAGCCGCTCCACGACAGCAGCACCGGCTCGCCGGCGGCCGACGTCAGCAGGCGGCCGAGCGCGAACCAGCTTTCCTGACCCACCTGTCCCTGCGCTATGGCGACGAAGACCCCGAGTCGCGCCTCGGATGCCAGCAGATCGTAGTAGCCGGCATCCGCGCGGCGTTCATCGACGTTGTAGCCGATGGACATCAGGTGCCGCGAATCGTCGTACAGGAAATCCTGCTCCATGTCGGCCAGCGCGCCTGCCCGTGCCGCGAGATCGTCGATCAGCTGCAAGCGCAGGCGTGCCCCGTCGCGCGCAGCGGCATCGCGTCCCGCGTCCCGCGTCGCCAGCGTGCGCAGGCTCGGCATATCGGCGTGTGCTCCGCTGTCGATCGTCGCGAACACGTGCATTTCGTCGATGCCGGCGCGACAATGCTCGGCGAGCTTCAACGCCCACAACAGGCATTCGTCGTCCGCCGTATCGACAATGGCGGCCGTCGCTGCGCCGCGTGCCGCCTCGTCGACCACCTCTTCGACCGCCTCGTCGACCGCCGCGCTGACGATGCGTGTCGACAGGTGCTCGAGCGCGTCGAGCGCGTCGCGCCACTGCACGAATGTCAGCGGCTCGGCGCGCAAGTCCTTGCGCAGCTGCTGGTCGAACTCTGCAAGCGCCGCCGACAGCGCACCGCCGCGACGCATGCTCGCTGCCGCGAGCGATTCCTTCAGCAGGCCGAACGTGTCGTGCACGCCTTCCCACCAGCCGGGCGGCATCAACGGTTCGTCGGCAAGCGCCAGCAGGCCCGCGCGCAACACCAGCAGCTGGCCCGCAAGATTGCCGCTGTCGACGGTGGAGATGTAGTGCGGCCGCAATGGCTGCAGCGTCTGCGTGTCATACCAGTTGTAGAAGTGTCCGCGGTAGCGCTCGAGCCCCTGCATCGTTGCCAGCGCCGCGTCGACACGGGACAGAAGCTGGCCCGTGGTCTGGTAGCCGAAGTCGCGTGCGGCGAGGCTCGCGAGCAGCGCGAAGCCCATGTTGGTCGGCGACGTGCGATGTGCGGCGCGCGCGACCGGCTGTTCCTGCACGTTGTCCGGCGGCAGGTGATGATCGTCGGCCCCCACATGCACCTCGAAGAACGCCCACGTGCGCCGCGCAAGACGCCGCAGGAAGACCATTTGCGCCGCCGTCAGGGCGAGCCGCCTGCGGGTCAAGGGGCGGTCGATCCACCATACCAGCGCGGGCGACGCGAACCACAGCAGCAGCACCGGCGTGGCCGCCGCAAGCGCGATCGGCCGCCACCACGAGAGCCCCAACGCGCAGGCGATCGCAAGCAGCGGCCCCACCGCCAGGGTACGCACGTTGTTGACGAGGTCGCCAACCGTTCCCGCTGGCGTCTCGACGGCGACGTCGGCGGACGGTCGCCATTCGAGCAATCGACGCTTGCTGATCGCCATCCGCCACAGCGTGATCGTGATCGCGCCGACGCTGTACACGGCTTCGTGGGGCAGGCATGCGATGCTCTGCCCCATCTGCAGCAACAGGCGCAATGCCTGGTGCAGCGCAGGCCGTGCGACGCTCACGGATTCGGTCGCGCGCAGGCGCTTCAGCGGCCGCCGCATCCAGTCGGCAAGCTGCGCGGCGAGCGGCACCAGCGCGATCACCGCAAGCGCACGCAGTGTCCACACGTCCGCGCGCGGCAACAGCCACCAGCCGATCAGCAGCATCGCCAGCAACGCCGGAGCTGCGAGGCTGCGGCGCAGGTTGTCGAAGATCTTGGCGCGCGACAGCGCCGACAGTGGATTGCGTGCTCCGGCGAGACCCGGCAGTCGCCGTCCGAGCCAGCCGAGCAGCTGCCAGTCGCCGCGTATCCAGCGGTAGCGTCGCGCCGCGTCGGCACGATAGCGCGTCGGCGATTCCTCCAGCAACTGCACGTCGCTCAACAATCCCGCGCGTGCGAAGCATCCCTCCAGCAGGTCATGACTCAGGACGCGGTTCTCGGGCAGCCGGCCGGCCAGTGCGCGCTCGAACGCGTCGACGTCGTAGATGCCCTTGCCGACGAAGGAGCCTTCGCCGAACAGGTCCTGGTAGACGTCGGATACGGCGCGCGTATACGGGTCGATGCCCGGCTCGCCGCCGTACAAGCGCGCATAACCGGAGCGATTGGTGCTCGGCAGGCTGAGGCCGACGCGTGGCTGCAGGATGCCGTAGCCGTCGACGACTATGTCACGCTGCGTGCCACTGCCGAAGCGCGGGCGATTGAGCGCATGCGCCATCGTCGCCACGATCAGCGCAGCGGCATCGCGTGGCAGCTGCGTGTCGGCGTCGAGCGTGATCACATAGCGTACCGCGAGCAGCGCACGCGTATCACCGACGATCCGCGAGAAACGCTGGTGCTCGCCCGCGGTCGCGTTGCCGCGCAGCAGCGCGTTGAGATCGGCCAGCTTGCCGCGCTTGCGCTCGCGTCCCATCCAGGTGTGCTCACGCGCATTCCACTGGCGCGGCCGGTGGAACAGGAAAAATGCGTCCGTCTCGCGCGCGCCCGAATACTTCGCATTGAGCGCCGCGATCTTTGCCGCGGCGAGATTGACCACCGCCGTGTCGGAAGGCATGTGTTCCGCGGGCGCGTCGTGGAAGTCGGTCAACAGGCCGAAGTGGAGGTGAGCATCGCGATTGGCGAGGAACCGCATCTCCAGCGCGTCGACCTGCGCGTCGACACCGGCTGCGCTGCCGAGCATCGTCGGTACCACGACCAGCGTGCGCGACTCCGACGCGATGCCCCCGGAGTAGTCCATCCGCGGCAACGGCTGCGGCGCAACGAACAACGTCACCACCCAGTTCACCAGCGACACCACGAGCTGGCTGACCGCGAGCAGCACGCACAGCGCGACCGCGAGCTCGGCAAACCACGGCCACGCCAGCGCGTAGTTCACCTCGAGCAATGGCCCCGTGCACAGCGCAAGCGTGCCGAAAATGATCGCGCCCGCGTAGAGCGGAAGTGAGCGGGCGCGCAGCGCGCGCTCGAACGCCATCGACGCCGGCAGCCTGAGCCCGATAGCCGCATCGAGCGCGGCCCGGCCGGATCCGATCAGATAATGGCCGACGTGGTGGGTGCGCGCATCGCGCTCCGCGTCCGCCATCTCCTTGGCCGCGGACGCGGCGGCCAGCGCAACGGCGGCACGAGCGACTTCCGCCTCCACACGGCCCGCAAGGCGTGCGATCGACTCCACCGCGTGCCGGTAGCGGTCGCGCGTACCGAAGTCCATGTGCGGGTAGACGCCACTGGGGTCATCTCGCAATGCCTGCTCGACGCTGCTCAGCGCCTCGACGAACTCGCGCCAGTCCATCGCGCCCAGTAGCCGCAAACTGCCGATGCTGTTGCTGACGGTCACCTGGTTCGACGCCTGCTGCTGCGCCTCGAGATGCACCATCTGCTCGATCGTCTGCCCGGACTCGGCGAGACGCTGCTCCATCCATGTCAGCGGCAGCGCCAGCGCCGCGCCACGTCCCTGCAGGCGGCGCGCAAACTCGGCGACGAACGCGTTGGTCAGCGCGGGGGACGAGCGCGCCATGTCGGCAATCAGCAGGATCAGGTCGCTGGGCGACTTCTCGGCGATTTCCAGCATGCGGCCGGCCCATCCGCCGGCGATGTCGCGTTCGTTTTGCGCAATCGCGACGCGCGCAC
>JBDTJK010000363.1:0-3280 GCA_039935875.1 Casimicrobiaceae bacterium | reverse complement strand
TGCGGTCGAGCCGCACTTTTCTGTCATCGAAGACGGTCAAGCGAACCCGACGCTGCGGTTATCCAGGCAGAAAACGCGTTCGCGGTGTCATAACCCGTCCCTTTCGCTACGTGGCCGGCGGCCGATGTTGCGATTGTTCGTCGAACAAAAAAGGTAGACGCGATTGGACTTGAAACAACGATCCCCTCAGCGACGTGCCCCCTTCAAAAAGCATCGCTCATAGTAGCAGAGCTCCGCACGCATCTTTGGCAACCCGATTCAATCCCACCATGAATTCCCCCAGTTCTGCCACAGACCAACCAGTGGATTTCATTGCACCAGCCTGCCCGCATCCCGCATTACGCGCCATGCCCACCGCATATTGGACGGCGGCGCTGGCGCTGAGCGTGCCTGCGCACGAGGCATGAGGGAACGCGCGCTGGGCCGGTAACCGTGGGACAATCCTCCGCTAACGCGATGATCTGCGCGTGCCAGCCTGCCAACGCATGAGCCTTGTCGAATTGCCAGCCTGCCGGGATCGCGCGCTGGCGCTTATCACGCTCGGCCCGGCGTACCTGCACGCCACGTCGGGCGACACGGCCCAGCTGCACGCCGAGGGCGCTCGGCGACATCCGAAAGCATTGGCGCAGGCGATCACTGGCGTTCGGCAGGCAATCCCGTGTGGGGGGGTCGCAATGGCGGGGCCGATCGTCGACCCACTTGCGATGGCCCGTTCCACGCTCCATTCACTGTTGGCACGTGCCATGGATCGGCAGCGATGGCGCGTGCAGCATGGGCTTTCGGCAACGCCCTGACGCCATGCGACTGCGCACCCGCTTCGCCGGCGCGCTGGGCAGCCCGCGCAAGCTGTTCTGGTTGGGTACCCGCGCTGCTGCGGTTTTGCTGCGTGGGCAACTGCGCGACGTGCTCGCACGCAACCGATCGCGCGGAGTCACCGATCGTGAATACCAGAGGTGGTGCGATCGGCGGCTCGGAAATCGAGTACCGGCCGATACGGACGCCATCGACCGCGTACTGGTGGTCATCGATTGCGGGGATCAGTCGACGAACGCCGATGTGATCGCCGCCAACCTTCCGTTGCACGCCGTCCTTGGCCCGGTGTTCTCGCGCATGGACGCTGGAGGTTGGGCACGGAAGAGCAACGGGGCCGAGACTCCCGGGACGGCGACGTTCGACGAAGCGCTTGCAGAACTGTCGTCAAGAAACGGCTGGCTGATCTGGGTGACTGCGCCGTGCACGCTCGACCCGGCGTTCGGCAGGGAACTGTGCGCCGCCGCGGGCGCATGGCCAGATGCGCAATTGGCTTATATCGATGAGGACCGGCTGGACGCCGCGGGAGGGCGCGTTGATCCTCGCTTCAAGCCAGCCTGGGATCGGGAGCAAATCCTGGAACGCAACTACCTGGGTCCGGTGATTGCCATTCGCGCACGCGCCGTCGACGCGCACACGTTCGCCGTCGCGCCCGCTGCCCCCGCCCTTTGGGCGTTCCTGATCAGGAAGTCCTGGGAATGGGAACCCCGAAAGGTATTGCACATACCGAGCGTGCTGGTCCATCGCCTGGATTTCGTTGCGGGGCGCAATTCGGACCGCGCGATTGAAGCGATCGTCGCCCCGGCGTTGGCCGAAGCCCTGGAGCAACGCAATGAACGAGCAGTCATCGAGGTTGCAGAGGAAACCTCGAGGATTCGCTATGCACCGCTACCGGCTGGCCAACGTGTGTCCATCGTCATTCCCACCCGCGATCGCGCCGACCTGCTGATGCACTGCGTCGATACCATCATCGAGCGCACCCATCGTCCTGATTTCGAGCTTGTGCTGGTGGACAACGGCTCGGTCCAGGCCGCCGCCCGCGAATATCTGACGCGTATTTCTGCCACGGTACCCACGATAATCGTGGATGATCCGGCGCCGTTCAATTTCGCGCGATTATGCAATCGCGGCGTCGCTTCAGCCACGGGGGAGATCGTCGTATTGCTGAACAACGATGCATGGATGATCGACGACAACTGGCTGGACGAATTGTCAGCGCTTGCCCGCAGGCCGGGAACGGGGGCGGTTGGTCCGCTGGTCGTCTACGGCGACGGGATGCTGCAATCGGCGGGCATTTTCGTGGGCGTTAACAGGATCGCGACCAGCGCACTCGCTGGATTCGAACCCGACTCACCGGCGGCGCAGCGATGGTGTCGCTCACGGCGCCGGGTTTCCGCGGTACTGGGCGCGTGCCTGGCGGTTGAGCGTCGCAAGTACCTTGCGATCCACGGCATGGACGAACGCTACGCGGTATCTCTCAACGAAATTGATTTTTGCCTGCGACTCGAGCAGCTTGGATTGGCCAATGTCTTCACCCCCCATGTGCGCGTGGCACATGTCGAAGGCGCTACGCGCGGACACGACTTGCTGCCGCAGGATCGGCGGCGGCTCGCCTTGGAGGAGAAGTATTTTCGTGTCGATTGGCCGGGACTGTTTGCCGCCGCCGACCCTGCTCACAACCCCAATCTGTGCCGCGCCGGAAATCCCTTCGACATCGACTTCTCGGTTGCGCGCTGTCCGGCACGCAATGGCTGGCGCCAGGCCGGCGGCCACGACTGGGCGGCCATAAGAGGTTTTGAAATGCATGCCGAGGCGGTGCCAAGCGCGCAAACGCGGACGGGTTCCTAGCGCGCCTGCTCCGCGCACCGGACCGATGTCCGGCGGCGCAGACACGGCGATCCAGGTCAGTAGGGAGCCGTCGCCGGATTGCGATTGAACATGATGCCATCCAGCTTGCAGCGGCCAGCGATCACCGTTCCTGTTCCAGCCGTCGCTAGGTCCAGGTTGTCGCGCGCCAGCAGGATTCCCAGCCGGAATTTTTGTCCGACATCGATGTCGACTGTGGCGGCGTTGGGAATATCCATCCAGTCGTTGGCATTGCTACCCTGGTTTCGGTGTCCCACCGAGTTGGGTCCGTCGGGTATCCCCGCCCAAGTACTGCCTGAATCGTAGCTGATGCGAATGAGGGAGAGCAGGCGCGCGTACGCATTTACCTGCAACGAGACCGAACTGTTCACCACCAGGCTCCTGGGAAAATCTGTAATGGTGATATCGCTGGTCTGGCAGACATGTTCCGGACTGGTGGGGTCGAAAGCGAGAACGGAGGTTTCACGGAAGATGACGGTGGGCGACAGCGCGACTCCAAGGCGGTTCATGAAGAGCGCCATCGAAGCCCGCGTGACAACGTCATTGGGACAGAAGACCGTGGAGTTGGTGCACCCCAACGTAATGCCCCGATTCTTGAGCCACT
>JBDTJK010000362.1:0-3248 GCA_039935875.1 Casimicrobiaceae bacterium | reverse complement strand
GTCCCGTAGCCGGCGAGGAGACAGGCCAAGGCGATCATGACTCCTCGAAGGCGAATCGCCGTGCGAACGATCGACGTCAGCATGTCAATCGGCCAGCGCGCACCACCATCGGGGTCAATCGCATTCCGGATCTTTGCAGGCCGGGCTGTTGGGCGGAGGCCGCATCTCTTCCGAATGCAGCAGCTCTGCGCCACTCACGACGATACGCTGGCCTGGCTTGATGCCTTCGGTGCCTTCGGTGATGAAAAAACCCCCTGCACTTGGGGATTGCTGGGGAACGGCACGCCGGGCGAAGCGATCTGGCGCGATCTGCACATAGGCCCATGGCTGGCCGCCGTACCAGACAATGGCATTGGCGGGAATAAAGATGCCTTGAGTGACTGCGTTACTTGTCGGCAGATAGGCGACCAGCGTGGTTCCTGCAGCAAATGGCACCGCTGATTGGTAGAAGAATGGGTTCCCCGGAATCGACGGGCCGCCTTGGGGCGAGCGCGACACCAGCACAGCAGGTACTCGTTGTTGATTGTTCGCCTCCACCTCGATAGCCGGCGGCGCGGACGTATTCCAGTCGAGGGGTAGAACAATTCGCAACAGCACTTGCTCGCGGCTCAGAAGTTTCTGAAACTGGCGCGAATCGGGATCCATTGCCCAGCGCGCCAATGGCTCACCGAACTGCTGTTGCGCGATCCCCAAAATATTTTTCGCGTTCAAGGATGCCGCTTCGACCCTCGCGTGGTCTGAAAGAAACGTCGCTTGCGCGCCCTGGAACGCTTTCAGTGAGACGTTCTGGTTGTCCTGATACAGCGTGCGATTGCGCTCGTACTCGTGGCGCGAGGCGTCGGCAGCTATCTGCGCAGTTTGAACATCGGCCGCCGCTGCTGTATAGCGTATGCGCAGATCGATCAGTGGCTGCAAGTCCATCACCACGCCATACGCAGTCACTTCTGTTCGATGCGTTGACGCGGACACTGTCGCGGTCTTGATGCCACTCTGAAGTTGAATGGCAGGATCAATGGTAACAATGGTCACACCATCGACGGTGGCAACTTTGCTCGGTGCGACAGCAGGCGTCTCGGTGGCTTGTTTCTCCACCTGTGTCTGGTTGTGAACAAAGTTCCACGTAGCGAGCAAAGCCGCAACGGCCAGCAAGCTCAGTAGAATCGCGCGCCTTGCGCTAGGGTGCCATGGCATCGTTAGTCTCCATCGGCTCGCTCTGCTCCCGGAGACATGGCCAAGGGGCCGAGCAACAACGGCGATTGCATGGCATCTTCCAGCTTTCCGATCGCTTGCTGTACCCGAGTGAGAGCGTCCTCCCGGGCAAGTTCATCGACGGTCAAAGAATGCCGTGCCAGTGCCAGCGTCAAGCGATCCGTCTCCCCGGTATTGAAGGCATGCTGCGCCGATTGCAGTTGGCTTCGTTGAGCGACGAACAGTGAATTAGCGAGTGCCAGGTTTGCTCGCACTGCACCATAATCCTGTAGCGCGCGGTCGGTCTCGTTGATTGCCTGGATCTGCAGCGCATTCACACGTGCGGCGATTTCGGTCCGTTTTGCGTTGGCTTCGGCAATTGGACCCTCGTTCCGGTTGAAGACTGGCAGCACAATGCTGGCGACGGAAAATGCAAACTTCGTCGCGCCCATATCGTACGTATATCCTGGGCCCAGATGAATGTCGGGATATTGTTTGGCAAGCTCCAATTGCAGCGCCGCCTGGCTCGCCTCGTATTCTGCGAGCGCACCCAGTATGTCGGCCCGATTGAGAATTGCCCGTTGGCGGAAATCGTCGGAGGGCACTTCGGGGTCAACACGTTCGAACGCTTCGAAGCTGATGGTCACGTTCGCCAAGGCAGCAACAGGCACTCCAATCGCAGACGCAAGCAGAGTCCTCCCTTCGGTCGCCTGCCTGTTGGCATCCGCGAGGCTCAGACGCTCCTGTGCAAGCGCGATTCGCGCCTGGGTTGCTTCCGCAGCGGATGCGGCTCCGAGTGCCAGGCGCTTCTCCAGCATCCCGACGATCTCGCGCTGTGCCACGATCTGGTGCTCCAGGATTGAGCTGCGACGGTACGTTGCATGGAGATCGAGCATTCGGATGCGCAGCCGGCTTCTTACGTGCCAGGCTACGCTACCAATGTTGAATCGCGCCGCATCGGAAAGTTCTTTCGCCTGCGCGATGCGGTAACCGCGCTTGTAGGCCGTCTCAATCGGTATATCCAAGCCAAGACCATAGGTGTAGGCGGATTCACCGCTGGTGGCGTTCGCGGTGTACTGGAGTGGCAGCTGGATAGCGGGATTGGGGCGTTGTCCTGCCGTGATGACGGCGGCGTTACTCGTCGCCCATTGCGTTCGGGCGACATCCAGATCTGGATGATAGTAAAAGGCAGCGAGGGTGAGGGTCGCGAAGTCCCACACACGCGGTGGCCATTGAGCGGCATCGTCGTGCAGGCTTCTGGCGATATACACTCGCAGTTCGGGATTCGCGAGAGTGCGAGATTCATACGACGCGGCGGTTTGTGCCGGCGCGAGGGGGCGCGCTTGATAGGCGGCACACCCGGACAGAAAAATAAACGCAATGAAAAGAGGGTGTCTCGGCGCGATATTTCGCCGCAACATCAAGCGTAAATGACAAGCCAAAGAACACGTAGCTGTAGCTCCCCCAGGTGCAACTTGAGCGTCTGATGGGCGACCAAGATTGCCTATCCGAGGAGCCGATGGGGATGTCGCGTGAAACTGACAGAGGCTACCAAAGTGCGGCTTGGCGAAATTGGCAAGCCGAGAGCGAAAGGATGACGTCGAAGTCCGGGGGTGGTCAACGTGGCCGGTTTGTTGGTGAATCTGATTACTGAGCATTGCGGTTCATCGGTCGCGTGGGGGCATTTTTGGAATTTGTGTAAACGGAGTTGCGGCTTAGCGGTTTGCAGCGTCCGTTCATCGAAGTGAATGATGAAGCAGTTAGCGGCGGTTGCCAATCGCGAATGGGCATCGTCCACTTCTTACCGATGTTATTCAAGGCCAGATCGTGGGCGCCAAGAGTGCCTCGCGGGCGACCCTGCACAAGCCGCCACCGGCGCGAGCAGAGTACATCAATCCCCGTCCGCAACGGGTCCGCGTTGACCGAATGGAATTCTAGTCAGGTCGCAGTTGTGCAAGATCATCAAGATGCACGGCCATTTCCCTTCCGACGCCGCAAGCAAGCTGATCTGGCTGGCGTGGCGTAACATCACCGCTTGGGTCCACGTGGCACGCGATTGC
>JBDTJK010000361.1:0-2876 GCA_039935875.1 Casimicrobiaceae bacterium | reverse complement strand
ACAACTTATGGTTTACTCTGGGAAAGCAAGGATCTGCCTGTCGCTACGGTTGACAATTATGAAGAGTATATCCGTTATATTGAAAACCGCGATAAACGCGAGGAGCAACGCTTTTGGAAAAATTACCTCGGCAATATTGAATCCACTACGCTTCTCCCTTTTATTACCAAAACTGAAGAACGAACCAAAGGGCTGGGCAAATATGGCGAGCTGGTTTTAGATATTAGTAGTGAACTCACATCCAGGATTCAGGTCTATGTAAAAAAACATCGCATAACCATCAATACTTTAATGCAGGGAGTATGGTCTTATCTCTTACATTGCTATACCGGCGATGATAATATAATGTATGGTATTGTCGTATCCGGCCGGCCGGAAGATTTACCCGAAGTGGAACATAAAGTAGGATTGTATATTAACTCATTACCATTAACTACCTCTATTGATAAAAATAGCTCAATTCATAAATGGCTAATTGAACTGCAAAATGAGCAAGTTACTCTGAGAAAATTTCAATACACTTCGTTAACTAAAATCAAAGAATGGAAGGGAATACCGGGAGATATTTTTGATAGCGTCCTGGTTTTTGAAAATTATCCTGTTGGTAAAATGTTGGTTGATAAAGAATGGGGATTACAAGTGGAAAACATCTCCATCAATGAACATAATAATTTTCCTTTATCTATAGTCATCAGCGCAGAGGAGCAGATAAAACTTCAATTCAGTTATAACGGTGGGTTATTAGAAAGAAGATATGTGGAGGAAATAAGCGGTCATTTTGAAAACATATTGTTCCAGATTGCAGAGAATAGAACGGAGAAAATTAGTGACCTTACTATACTCACTCACAAAGAAAGAGAAACACTATTGACGGCATTTAATAATGCTGAAAAAGTTTTCACAAACACCGATTCAATCATTGATCATTTTGAAGACCAGGTTAATAAAACTCCCGGTAAAGTAGCCGTAATATTTGACGCAGAAGAGATTTCCTATATTGAATTGAATAAACGGGCAAACCAAATTGCCCACTATTTGCGCAAAAAAGGAGTAACCAATGAAACGTTAGTGCCCATTTGCATTGAACGGGGCATTCAAATGATAGCCGGCATACTCGGAATATTAAAGGCTGGTGGAGCTTATGTGCCGGTGGATCCTGCATATCCGGAGGATCGTATTAATTATATGATCGAAGACACTGCGGGCAATTTAATACTGAGCAGCCCAAAAAGCAGTAGAAAATTGTCTCTTTCAGATCAGGTGGAGATAATTGAATTAAACAAAGATTTTTCTGTTATAGCCGATGAGTCAGTAGAAGATCTTCATGTGGGCATCTCTCCTGCCGATCTTGCCTACATTATCTATACATCCGGATCTACCGGCAGGCCAAAAGGAGTGATGGTTACGCACAAAAATGTTGTAAGCCTTGTAACCGATAATGATTATGCATCAATAAATAGTGAAGACATATTGTTATCAACAGGGTCATCTTCTTTTGACGCCACAACATTTGAATATTGGAGCATGCTGCTTAATGGAGGAAGATTAGTTCTATGTGAGGAGTCAAAATTGCTCAATTCTGATTTGCTGAGGAGTGAAATAGAATCCCGGGAAGTGACCAAAATGTGGTTTACCTCCAGTTGGTTCAATCAATTGGTGGAAACTGATATTACCATTTTTAAAAGCCTGGAAGCCATATTAGTTGGTGGGGAAAAATTATCGGAGCGACACGTTCAAAAGTTCAAAGAGGTTTATCCGTCTATCAAAGTTATAAATGGATATGGCCCTACAGAAAATACAACATTTTCGCTCACTTACAACATTGAAAATTTAGCTGCCGGAGAAACTATTCCCATAGGTAAGCCATTAAACAACAGAACGGCTTACATTCTCGATAAAGACTTGCAACTTGTTCCTGTAGGAGTTTCAGGAGAAATATATTTGGGTGGCGCAGGATTATCAAGAGGCTATTTAAACCAGCAATTATTAACTGCAGAAAAGTTTATTTTAAATCCATTACAGGTAAAGACTTCGCCGAATACTCAAGAGGAATCACGGCTATATAAAACAGGAGATTTGGGACGATGGTTGCCTGACGGAAATATTGAATATTTGGGAAGAATGGATGACCAGGTTAAAATTCGTGGATATCGCATAGAGCTCAGTGAAATAGAAACGACATTAATGCAAAGTGGCCTGGTTAAGCAGGCCGTTGTGGTGGCAAAAGAAACTCCTCATTTGGATAAACAACTTGTAGGCTACGTAGTACCTGATAGTTCATACAGCAAAGATTCTATTCTGTCATATTTGGGCAGTACATTACCGGAATACATGATTCCATCGGTCATAATTGAGTTAGATCAAATGCCACTGACGTCTAATGGAAAAATTGATAAAAAAGCACTTCCTGATCCTAAAATTGAAAAATCGTCATCCGAAATTATACTTCCTAATAGTGACACTGAGAAAAAACTTTCGGATATATGGTTGGAAATATTAGAGCTTGATGAAGTTGGGATAAATGATGATTTTTTCGAGCTTGGAGGCCATTCGTTGCTTGCTATCAGGCTAATGTCAATGATTCGGAAGGAAATGGAATTTGAGATTTCAATTGGAGATATATTCGAATATCCGACACTAGGCGCTCTTGCAAGTTATTTGCAAAGTCATACATCAGGAGATATTCAACCAAAGATCAAAATTGGTCAGCGTCCGGAAAAAATTCCATTATCGTTTAGCCAGGAACGTTTGTGGTTTATTGATAAGTTGGAAGGCTCTGTTCAATATCATATTTCTCAGGTATTTCGGTTACAGGGTGATTTAGATAAGAACGCCCTGGAGAAAACATTTCAGCAAATAGTGGATCGCCATGAAGC
>JBDTJK010000360.1:0-3106 GCA_039935875.1 Casimicrobiaceae bacterium | reverse complement strand
CATAGGCGCCCAATCTGACGTTGCGTTCGTCGGGCGATTGGCGGCGCAGTGCGGGCGGCGAGCGCCGCTATTCGCGCCAGAACGCGAGCGTGCGGCACTTGCCCGGCTAGTCGACGATTTGTTGGTCAATGATGTGAAGGGAGCGAGCTGAATGCAGGCAGCAACCACGCCGATCGTCCGCGACATCGTCCTGGTCGGCGGAGGCCACACCCACGTCGGCGTTTTGCGCCGCTTCGCGATGAAGCCGTTGCCGGGCGTGCGGCTGACGCTGATTTGCACCGACACCGAAACACCGTACTCCGGCATGCTGCCAGGCTACATCGCCGGGCACTATGATTTCGACGAAGTGCATATCGACCTGCGCCCCCTGGCCGAATTCGCCGGCGCGCGCTATTTCCGCGACGAGGTGATCGGCATCGATCGTGACTCGCGCCGCGTGTTGTGCCGCACCCGGCCACCGGTTCCCTACGACGTGCTGTCGATCAACATCGGCTCCACGCCGCAACTCGCGGGCGTCAAGGGCGCCGCACAGCACGTGGTGCCGGTGAAGCCGATCCGGCGCTTCAACGACCACTGGCTGGCGCTGCTGGGTCGCGTGCGAACGCATGCCGGGACGACGACGATCGCCGTGGTCGGCGCCGGCGCCGGCGGTGTCGAGCTGGCCCTGGCGATGCAGCATCGGTTGCGCGGCGAATTGACTGCGGTGGGACGCGACCCGGACGAACTTCGCTTTCACCTATTTTCCGCAAATGCCGACATTCTGCCGACGCACAACGCCGCGGTGCGGGGCGTCTTCGAGCGCGTGCTGGCCGAGCGTGGCGTCGCGATCCACCG
Source organism: Casimicrobiaceae bacterium (assembly GCA_039935875.1). Taxonomy (GTDB): domain Bacteria; phylum Pseudomonadota; class Gammaproteobacteria; order Burkholderiales; family Casimicrobiaceae; genus VBCG01. Next base: position 2,272 of record JBDTJK010000360.1, on the reverse strand, counting down.
CAACGCCGAGATCGTTGAAGTCGCCGCCGGTCGCCTGGACGCACGCGACGGCGAGACATTCGACGCCGACGAGATCCTCTGGGTGACGCAGGCCGGTGGCGCGCCGTGGCTGCGCGACACCGGGCTCTCCCTCGACGCCAAGGGATTCATCCGCGTGCGCGACAGCTTGCAAAGCGAAGTCGATCCGCTGATTTTCGCCGCGGGCGACTGCGCATCCCTGATCGGCACGCCGCTGGAAAAAGCCGGCGTCTTCGCGGTGCGCATGGCCAAACCACTGGCCGCGAACCTGCGGCGAACGGTGCTGCGCCAGCCGCTCGTCTCCTATCGCGCGCAGCGCCGCTGGCTCGCGCTGATCAGCACCGGCGACCGATACGCGGTAGCCTCGCGCGGCGCGCTGTGCGCACGCGGCGCATGGGTTTGGCGCTGGAAGGACTGGATCGACCGCCGCTTCATGCGCCGTTACCGCGATTTCGCGCCCATGGTGGAAAGCGCGGCGCCGCCACCGGCGGAGCCGATTGCGCTCGACGAGGCCGAGCAAACCGACGCGATTTCGGCAATCACGATGCGCTGCGGTGGTTGCGGCGCCAAGGTCGGTGCGACGGTGTTGTCGCGGGCGCTGGCCAGGGTTGCGCCGATCGAGCGCGACGACGTGCTGGTCGGCCTGCGTGCGCCCGACGATGCGGCGATCATGCGCGTGCCGGCGGGCAGCGCGCTGGTGCACACGGTCGATTTCTTCCGCGCGTTCATCGACGATCCCTGGCTCTTCGGCCGGATCGCTGCCAATCATGCGCTCGGCGATATTTTCGCCATGGGCGGCGGGCCGCAATCAGCAACCGCGATCGCCACGGTGCCCCCGGGGCTGGAAAGCAAGGTCGAGGACACCGTGTTCCAGATGATGGCCGGCGCGGTCGCGGTGCTGAACGACGCCGGCTGCGCGCTGGTCGGCGGCCATACGGCCGAGGGACGCGAACTGGCGCTGGGTTTCGCGATCAACGGCCTGATCGACGACCGGCTCGCCGGCATCATGCGCAAGGGCGGCATGCGGCCGGGCGACGCGCTGATCCTCACCAAGCCGATCGGCACCGGCACGCTGTTCGCCGCGCATGCGCGACTGCAGGCACGCGGCCGCTGGATCGACGCCGCGCTGGAATCGATGCAACTGTCGAACCGTGCGGCGGCACCCTGCCTGATCGCGCACGGCGCCACCGCCTGCACCGACGTTACCGGGTTCGGCCTGCTCGGGCACTTGGTCGAGATGACCCGCGCATCGGCGGTAGACGCCGAAATCGACCTTGCCGCGCTGCCGCTCCTCGACGGCGCGGCCGAAACCGCCGCTGCGGGAATCATGAGTTCGCTGCAAGCGGCCAACGAGCGTCTGCGCGGCGCACTCGACAACCAGCCCGAGGCGCTGCGGCACCCCAACTATCCGCTGCTCTTCGATCCGCAAACCGCCGGCGGCCTGCTCGCCAGCGTGCCGGCGCAGCGAGCCGAGGCTTGCATCGCCGCGCTACGCCGCCTGGGCTACGCTCGGGCAACCTGCATCGGCCGCGTGCTGCCGGCCAGCGAGGCGCTGGAGTCGATTCACCTGCGGTGTCACCCGCAATGTGACGGTGCGTCGATCTGACGTACACCAGGCAACACAGAGGTGGCCGGCAAAATTAGGACTGGCGGAGAAATTCGACGTACACGCCAATCAGATCACGCAATGGAAGACGCAGTTGCTGGATGGCGCATTGGGTGTGTTCATGACACCCGCGCAGAAGGGCGAAGAGCCCAGCGGACCGACGATGAAGGACATGCAGGAAAAAATCGGCCAGCAAGCACTGGAACTCGATTTTTTGTCAGGCGCGCTCGGTCGTATCGACGGTGCGAGCGCAAAAAAATGATCGACACCACGCACAAGCTTGCATTGACGCGCCAGGCTCAGATTCTGAATATTTCGCGGTCCAACGTCTACTACCTGCCTCGAGCGGCCGCTGACAGCGATCTGGTAATCATGCGGCGGATGGACGAGTTGCACCTGAATTATCCGTTCGCCGGCGCGCGCATGCTGCGAGACATGCTGCGGTTAGAGGGCTTTCAAGTCGGCCGAGAGCACGTTGCGACGCTGATGGGAAGGATGGGCATCGCGGCGATCTATCGCAGGCGCAACACCAGCAAAGCGCATCCAGCGCATCCGATCTATCCCTACCTGCTCAAAGGACTTGCGATCGATCGGCCGAATCAGGTCTGGGCAACGGATTTGACGTACATCCCGATGGCGCGTGGCTTC
>JBDTJK010000359.1:0-2971 GCA_039935875.1 Casimicrobiaceae bacterium | reverse complement strand
CGGGCCCATCGCCAACTTGCGCACGCGTCCCACTGCGATGTCGAGCGTGCCGGTGACGACCGCAGGCGATAGTTCGCGGATGCTGTGCTCGCGCGTGTTCGGCACCAGCCGCACCCATTGGTTGGCGCCGGCGACAAGGCGTTCGATCTCGGCCAGCGGCACGTCGCGCTTGAGTTTCAACGTCAACGCCTGCGAATGGCACCGCATCGCGCCGATGCGCACGCACAGCGATTCGATGGCGAGCGGCCGGTCCTCGCGCGCGTAGATCTTGTTCAGTTCGGCGCCGCCCTTCCATTCCTCCTTCGACATGCCGTCGCCCAGGTCCTTGTCGATCCACGGGATCAGGCTGCCGGCCAGCGGCACGCCGAATTCCTTCACCGGGAAATGTGGATCACGCAGTGCCGCAGCGACGCTGCGGTCAATCGCGAGGATCGGCGAATGCGGATCGGCGAGCAGGCTTTCGGCGGCGCGGTGCACGCTACCCATCTGGCTCACCAGCTCGCGCATGTTGGCAGCGCCCGCACCCGACGCCGCCTGGTAGGTCATGCACGTGACCCACTCGACCAGGTCTTCGGCAAGCAGGCCGGCAAGGGCCATGATCATCAGGCTGACCGTGCAATTGCCGCCGATGAAGTTACGCGTACCCGCATCCAGCGCGGCATCGATCACGTGGCGGTTGACCGGGTCGAGGACGATCACCGAGTCGTGGTGCATGCGCATCGCGCTTGCCGCGTCGATCCAGTAGCCATCGAATCCCGCGGCGCGCAGGCGGGGATACATCGCGTTGGTCCAATCGCCGCCCTGGCAGGTGACGATGACGTCGAGGCCGGCGAAGGCGTGCGGATCGTTGGCGTCGCGCAGCGCGGCAACCGGCTTGCCGATCGCGGGCGCGGCGCCGCCACGTTGCGACGTCGAGAAGAACACGGGGTCGAGGTGCGCGAAATCGCCTTCGTCGCGCATTCGCTGCATCAGCACGGAACCGACCATCCCGCGCCAGCCGACAAATCCTGCTCGCATGGCTTGCTGCCTTCCCCGCATCATCATCGTTCGCAACCCGCCGCTTGCGGGAGGAAGCGGTGATCGCGCGAAAGTCAGCCCGTTTTGGAGGTGATCATGGCCAGCGCATGCAGCCCGGCGCAAAGTAGCGCCGTTGCCGCCGTTTCGTGCGGGGGCCGGACGAAGTTCATGGAAATGATCGTAGCACGCGCGACGCAGCGGTCGCTACAGCGCCGCGACCACCGCGTCGCCCATCGCTCGCGTGCCGGCGTGCGCCTCGCCCGGCGCCGCGATGTCGGCGGTGCGCAGCCCGCTGCCCAGCACGGCGCGTACCGCGCGCTCGATGCGCTCGGCGATGTCGGTGCGCGCGAACGTATAGCGGAACATCATCGCCAGCGACAGGATCGTGCCCAGCGGATTGGCGGCGTCGCGCCCGGCGATGTCGGGTGCGGACCCGTGGATCGGTTCGTACAGTCCCTTGCCGTGGGCATCCAGCGACGCCGACGGCAGCATGCCGATCGAGCCGGCCAGCATCGACGCCTCGTCGGACAGGATGTCGCCGAACAGGTTGCCGGTGACGATCACGTCGAATTGCCGCGGATTGCGAATCAGCTGCATCGCCGCATTGTCAACGTACATGTGCGACAGTTGCACGTCGGGGAATTCGTGCGCCAGCGCGGTGACGACCTCGCGCCACAGGATCGAGGTGTCGAGTACGTTGGCCTTGTCGACCGACGTCAGCTTGCATCCGCGCTTTTGCGCGGTGGCGAAGCCCACGCGCGCGATGCGCTCGATCTCGGTGCTGGTGTAGCGCATCGTGTCGAAGCCTTCGGCAACGCCGTCCACCGTCGTGCGCCGCCCCCGCGGTTCGCCGAAGTAGATGTCGCCGGTCAGCTCGCGAACGATCATCACGTCGAGACCGGCAACGACCTCGGCCCGCAACGTCGACGCGGCGGCGAGTTCCGGAAACAGCACGGCCGGGCGCAGGTTGGCGAACAGATTGAGCGCCTTGCGGATACCGAGAATGCCCTGTTCCGGACGCAATGCGCGAGGCAACGTGTCGTACTTCGGGCCGCCGACCGCACCCATCAGCACCGCGTCAGCCCTCTGCGCGAGTGCGAGCGTCGCCGGCGGCAGCGGGTGGCCCGCGCTGTCGTGCCCCGCGCCACCGATGGCGCCTTCCGCGACTTCGATCTGCATGCCTTCGGCGCGCAGCGCGGCGACGACCTTCATCGCCTCGCGACAGATCTCGGGACCGATGCCGTCACCGGGTAGCAATGCGATTTTCACGGGATGCGGGCTTTCATGCTGTGTGCGTGTCCGCCTGCGGCGGCGAGCGGTGCGCGAAAATTGTAGCTAGACCAGCCAGGGCTGCCGATGCAGGTGTTCGGCCTCGAACTGGCGGATCGCGTCGGCGTGCTGCAGCGTCAGCGCGATGTCGTCGAACCCATTGACCAGGCAATGCTTGCGGAACGGCTCGATGTCGAAGTGCTGCGAGAACGATCCGTCGGGCGTGGCGATGGTCTGCGCCGGCAGGTCGATGACCAGCGAGAAGCCGGGAAATGCCGCAATGTCGTCGAACAGCCTGGCGACGACGCTCTCGGGCAGCACGACCGGCAGCAGACCGATCTTGTAGCAGTTGTTGTGGAAGATGTCGGCGTACGACGGCGCGATTACCGCACGCAGGCCGAAATCGGCCAGCGCCCAGGGCGCGTGCTCGCGTGAGCTGCCACAGCCGAAGTTGCGCCGCGCAAGCAGCATCGACGCGCCGGCATAGCGTGGCTGGTTCAGCACGAAATCAGGATTCAGCGGGCGCGACACGTTGTCCATCCCGGGCTCGCCGTGGTCGAGGTAGCGCCACGCATCGAACAGGTTGGGGCCGAATCCCTGGCGCTTGATCGACTTCAGGAATTGCTTCGGGATGATCGCGTCGGTGTCGACATTGGCGCGGTCGAGCGGGACGACGATGCCCGTA
>JBDTJK010000358.1:0-3730 GCA_039935875.1 Casimicrobiaceae bacterium | reverse complement strand
CGGTCAGCGCCACATTGGTGAAGATCACGTTCGCGTCCAGCGTGCGCATCGCGTTGGGGTTCGACGCCTCGCTGGTGCCGGGTGCAACGCCGAAATAGCCGGCCTCGGGATTGATTGCGTGCAGCGTACCGTCGGCGTCAGGCTTCAGCCACGCGATGTCGTCGCCGATCGTCGTGACCTTCCAGCCCGGCAGTGCCTTCGGCGGAATCAGCATCGCGAAGTTGGTCTTGCCGCATGCGCTCGGAAACGCCGCGGCGACGTAGCGCTTGTCGCCAGCGGGCGATGTCACGCCGAGGATCAGCATGTGCTCGGCCAGCCACCCTTCGTCGCGTCCCATCACCGATGCAATGCGCAGCGCGAGACATTTCTTGCCGAGCAGCGCGTTGCCGCCGTAGCCCGACCCGAACGACCAGATCTCGCGCGATTCCGGGAAATGCACGATGTACTTCGTCGGATTGCACGGCCACGCCACGTCGGGGGCACCGTTTGCGAGCGGTGCGCCGACCGAATGCACGCATGGCACGAACGCGCCATCGGTGCCCAGCACGTCGTACACCGCGCGCCCCATCCGGGTCATCATCCGCATGTTGACGACCACATACGGACTGTCGGAAAGCTCGACGCCCAGTTGCGCGATCGGACTGCCCAGCGGGCCCATCGAGAACGGCACCACGTACAGCGTGCGCCCGCGCATCGAACCGGCGAACAGGCCGTCGAGCGTTGCGCGCATCGCCTCCGGTTCCATCCAGTGATTGGTCGGTCCCGCGTCCTCTTCACGCGTGCTGCAGATGAACGTGCGATCCTCGACGCGCGCGACATCATCGGGATCGGACCATGCGAGATAGCTGTTGGGGCGCTTGTGCGCGTCCAGCTTGCGCAGCGTGCCTGCCGCGACCATCTGTGCGCACAGCCGGTCGTATTCCGCCTCGCTGCCATCGCACCACATGATCGATGCCGGCTGCGTCAGCGCGGCGATTTCGGCGACAAAGCCCAATAGCTTCCGGTTGCGCACATGGGGCGGCGCACCGAGGTCTGTCGCGGAAACGGTGGGGCTAACGGAGGAATTCATCGATGGATGCGCAGTCTTCGCGACGATTGGATTGACCGCGTTCGAAGGCGAACCTCGAGCACGGGACAACCAAGCGCAACTCGCGTGGCACCGCTTCTCACCCGCCGGAATGCGTGGGAGAAAATTCTAACGCGCCAACGGCGGCTTGCGCAGCACTCCATGCAGTCGGTCTGGTGGTCTGGCCAATTCCCTGTGATCGGCTACCCGCCGCGCTGCGCGACGATGAACACCCGCGAAAAAGGGAACAACACCTGGCCGTCCGCCCCGCGCGGATACGCGTGTTCGATGCGCGCGGCGAAATCGGCGACGAACGCGTCCGCGCCAGACCCGAGCGCCGCGATGAACGGTGTCAGTGCTGCACCGCGCATCCACGCGACGACGGGATGCTCGGCATCCGCAGTCGCGGCGAGCGGTTGCATGTAAGTGGTGCGCCACAAGTCGAGCTTGTGTGCCAGCGGTGACAGCCACGCGTGGTATTGCGCAAGCGGAGCCACGGGCCTGCGTCTCGCCAACGCGCCGATCCGCGCACTCCAGCGCGGCTCGTCCACGGTGTCGAACAATGCGACATGCGAGGCCGCCGCGTAATTATCCGGCATCTGCACGGCCAGCACGCCATGCGCCGCGAGCTTGGTCATCAGCGCAGGAAACAATGTCGCATGCGCGCTCGTCCAATGCAGCGCGGCGTTGCTGAAGATCAGGTCGACTGCGTAGGCGGGATGCCACGCGGCGAAGTCCGCCTGCGTCCATTGAAAGCGCGGATCGCCGGTGGTAGTGGTGCGCGCGCTGGCTAGCATCGCGGCGTCGCCGTCGATGCCGTCGATCGTCGCTCCCGGATAGCGGTCCGCGAGCACGCGCGCGACGTTGCCTGCGCCGCAACCCAGGTCGACGATCGTCGCTGGCGCGGCGATCGGAATGCGCGCGATCAGGTCCAGCGCCGGGCGCATCCGCTGACTTTCGTACTTCAGGTATTGCGTCGGGTCCCAGCTCATGGTTGCGCTCCAGTAGCGTCAGGTTCGCTTGGGGCGCCGCGCAACCGCGCAGGCTGCGCGACGCTTGGCGCGCAATCGTGCGCTGGCACGGTTCGCTGCGCGCGCCTGCTCATTTTCCGATGCAAAAACGCGCAAAGATCACGCCGATCAAATCGTCCGGTGTGAACGCCCCGGTGATCGACGACAGCGCGTGGTGCGCACCGCGCAATTCCTCTGCGAACAGTTCGAGCGGAGGCGCAGCCAGCGCGAGATGTGCAGCCGCTGTGGCGACGTGCTGCGCCGCGGCCCGCAAGGCGACCAAGTGCCGCTCGCGGGCGAGAAACCCATGTTCGCTTGCATCACTGGCGCCGGCAAGTTGCTGCAGCTCACGCTCAAGCAGCGCGATGCCCTCGCCCGTCAATGCGCTGAGCCGCACGTGCACGATGCCGTCGCTCGGCTGCACGTCAACCCCGCCACCCGCGAGGTCGGCCTTGTTATGCACGATGATCTTCGGCAGCGGCGCCGGAAGGCGCGTCAACAGCGCGGCATCCTCGGCATCCAGCGCGCAGCCGTGGTGGGTTGCGCGCGCGTCAACGACCAACAACGCCACGTCGGCGCGCGTTATGGCCTGCCAGGTGCGCTCGATGCCGACGCGCTCGACGGTATCCACCGTGTCGCGCAGTCCCGCCGTATCGATGACGGTCAGCGCGATCCCGCCCAGCGCAATCTCACGTTCGATGCTGTCGCGCGTGGTGCCGGCGATCGGCGTGACGATGGCCGCGTCGTCACCCGCCAGTCGGTTGAGCAAGCTCGATTTGCCGACGTTCGGGCGTCCGACCAGCGCCACTGAGATGCCGTTGCGCAAGCGTGCACCTGCGTTCGCGCGTACCTGCAAGCGTTCGAGCGCAACGCCGATCGCCGAGACGCGTGTTGCCGCGTCGTGTGCACGCACGAAATCGATATCTTCCTCAGGAAAGTCGAGCGTCGCTTCGACGAACATCCGCAACTCGACGAGCGCCGCATCGACGTCGCCAATGGCGCGCGAGAACTCGCCGGTGAGGCTGCGCGCCGCGGCGCGTGCCGCAGTGGCGCTGGCGGCGTCGATCAGGTCGGCGACGCCTTCGGCCTGCGCGAGATCGATCTTGTCGTTGAGGTAGGCGCGTTGCGTGAACTCGCCGGGTGCCGCGAGCCGCGCGCCGAGCTCGACGCAACGTGCGAGCAGCAAGTCGAGCACCGCGCGGCCGCCGTGTCCCTGCAATTCGAGCACGTCGTCGCCGGTGAACGAATGCGGTGCCGGAAAATGCAATGCGAGGCCCTGGTCGATCGCATCGCCGTGAGCGTCGCGGAAGCGTGCGAATGTCGCCATGCGCGGCAGCATCGATTTGCCGATGATGCCCGCAATCATCGGCGCCAGATCGGCGCCGGCGATGCGCACGATGCCGACGGCGCCGCGCCCGGCGGGCGTGGCGATCGCGACGATCGTGTCGGTTGTCGCGCGCATCACGGCCCGTTCAACGCGCCCGGGGCGCACTGTCGCCTCGTCGCGACGGCGCGATGGCGGCCCCGCGCCGCGCTAGCGCTTCTTCGCGGCCGTGAGCGCGGCTTCGGCGACCAGCATCCGATTGACATGCCATTGCTGCCCGATCTGCAGCATGTTGTTGACCAGCCAGTACAGCACCAGGCCCGATGGGAA
>JBDTJK010000357.1:0-2558 GCA_039935875.1 Casimicrobiaceae bacterium | reverse complement strand
GGCGTATCCGGATCCGTGTTACACGGACGCCGGCAATAGCGACTGCACGCGTGTGCCCTGGTTCTCGAATCCGGATTACAAGGTCGACTACGATGGGCCCGGCGGCCACCCCGCAATCACCATGGGCAATGCGACGACCGAAAATAATTCAATGGTGCTGAACCTGACCGCGAAAGCGGTGGCCGGTTATCGCGCGACGGCAGCATCGCATCCGATTTCCACGTCGTTCGCTGACATGCCGCTCGGCAACAGCCAGTTCGGCGCAGTGGAGTTCATGAAGCAGGCGCAGATCACCAGCGGCTGCACGGCGAACACCTACTGTCCCGCGGCCGCGATCACGCGCCGGCAGATGGCGGTGTTCCTCGAGCGCGCGCGCAGGAATTCGTTGTACGTGCCGCCCGCGGCCACCGGCATCTTCAGCGACGTGGCGCCGGCGTCGCAATTCGCCGGCTTCATCGAGGCGTTGAGCGCCGACGGCATCACGCAAGGATGCTCGCCGGGCGACTATTGCCCGGAAGATCCGGTCAACCGCGCGCAGATGGCGATCTTCATCCTGCGTGCCTCGTGCGGCAGCAGCTACGTACCGGCCGCCGCCACGGGCACCATCTTCGCCGACGTCAGCACGTCGACGCCGGGTGCCGCGTACATCGAGAAGATCTACCGGCTCGGCGGCGCCACCGGCTGCGCGACCGGGCCGTTGCGCTATTGCCCTGCCGATGCGCTGACGCGCGGGCAGATGGCGGTGTTCATGGAGCGCTCGTTTCCGTTCCTCGCACCATCCGAGGCTTGCACGCCCTGAGCGCAACGTCCGCACGCCGCATGAACGCGACGCAGATCCCGTTCAATGCGGCGCAAAGGCGCCGTTACGATTGCCGGTCCCGGCCAGGTTGACGCGAGTACAGGTTCGCGTTGGCGTTGGCGGTGTCGGCCCCGCGTACTGTGCACGGCGAACCGCGCCATCTGACACGGCACCAGGGCTCCCGCTTGATTCCCGTGCGAAAATGACGGATGGAAAGTGGCTTGCCAGCGACCGCGCAACGGCCAATGTCGTCGTTGCCCGCGCACGTCGCGTGCGTGTTCGGTACGCGCCCGGAGGTCATCAAGATGGCACCGGTGATCGCCCGCCTGAGACAGGCGCCGCAACTGCGGACCACGCTCATCAACACGGGCCAGCACCGCGACCTGCTGACGCCGACGCTCGCGCTGTTCGGTCTCGTCGCCGACGTCGATCTTGCGCTGATGCAGCCAGCACAGGGCCTCGCGCAATTCTCGTCACGCTGCCTTGCAGCGCTCGACATCGCCTTCGCCAGCGACCTGCCCGACGCCGTGATTGCGCAGGGTGACACTTCCACCGTCATGATGGCCGCGCTGGCGGCGTTTTACCGGCATATTCCTTTTTTTCACGTCGAAGCGGGCTTGCGCACCGGCGATATGGCCAATCCGTTTCCCGAGGAGCTGAACCGCGTGATCGCGACGCGGATTGCCGCATTGCACTTCGCGCCGACCTCCGGCGCACGCGCCAACCTGTTGCGCGAAGGCGTGGCTGACGAGCGCATTGTCGTCACGGGTAACACCGTCATCGACGCGCTGCTCAACGTGCGCGACCGGCATGTCGCGCACGGTGTTCCCCTGCCAGACAACTGCCGGCTGATCGTCGTTACGTCGCATCGGCGCGAGAGCTTCGGTGTGCCATTGCGCAATACGCTACGTGCGCTGGTTGCCATCGCCGACAGCCATCCGGACGTGCGCATCGTTTATCCTGCGCATCCGAATCCGCGCGTGCGCGACGCGATCGACGCCGAATTGCGGCAGACGCCCTCGATCGCGGTGATCGAGCCGCTCGATTACGCGCGCTTTGTTTCGCTGCTGGACGCGTCGACGCTGATTCTCACCGACTCGGGCGGCATCCAGGAGGAAGCGCCGGCGTTGCACAAGCCGGTGCTCGTGCTGCGCGACGACACCGAGCGCCCTGAAGCGGTGGCTGCCGGCGTGGCGCGCATGGTCGGCACCGACACCACGCGCATCGTCACCGAAGTCGCGCACCTGCTGGACGACCCCGCGCACTACGCGCAGATGTCGCGAGGCGGCTCGCCGTATGGCGATGGCCATGCCGCGGCGCGCATCGTGGAGCGAATCGTTGCCTACCTCGAAGCCCCGGCTGCTGATCGTCACCCACGTTGACTGGGACCACGCGTGGCAGCGCCCGCAGGCACTCGCCACGGCGCTCACCCGTGACTTCGACGTTTGCGTGGTGTCGCCTGTGGCACGGCGCCGTGCGCAGTTGTCAGTCAATCCGCGCAATGGACTGCGCGTCACGCGTTTGCTGCGCCTGCCCGGATCGCTGGGTTCGGGTGCGCTCTACCGACTGAACAACGCGATCGCCGCGTGGCAAGTGGCACGCAGCGTGTGCAAGCGCGCGCCGGCGGCGATCGTCGTCACCGCGCCGGAATGCGCAGCGTGGCTGCCTTCATCACCTGATGTGCCCGTCGTCTACGACTGCATGGACGATGCGCTGGCTTTCGCGCAGCACGTCACCGTGCGCGCTGCGAAGGCGCTCG
>JBDTJK010000356.1:0-4053 GCA_039935875.1 Casimicrobiaceae bacterium | reverse complement strand
GCCATCCTCAACGATGACGTGGCAACGGGTCCGGTGCTGGCGCTCATCTCGGCGGCACCTGGTTTCGGCAACCAGGTGCTCGGCACGACGAGCCAGTGGCGGGAAGTGACCATACGCAATATCGGCGATGCTGATGTCGTACTGCCCACCCCGTTCGGCGATCCTCCTGCTGGCAGCGACTTCGCCGCCCAGGCGGGACAGAATGGCTGCACCGCAGGGAAAGTACTTCCACCCACGGGCGTGTGCAATCTCAACTACACGTTCAAGCCATCCGCGCTGGGACCGCGCACATCGAACGTGGTGCTATCCAGCAACGCACCGGATCTCACGCTGGTGCTGAGCGGCACGGGCATTGCCGCACCATCGCGGTCGTCGGTGCAGCCGATTCCAACGCTGTCGCCTGCGCTACTGGCCCTGCTGATTGCGGCCATGGGGGTACTTGGTTGGGTGAAACTGCGCAGGGCAGTGCGGCGCTGAGGCCCCGCTAGCGAGCGGCTACCATCACCGCTTCCGTCGCACCGTCGTGATGAGTGATGCTAATGCGTGACGCAATGTCAAACCTGCGGCAGCGTTTCGGCCGTCCGCTGCGGCTGGCGTTCGTCGGAGGCGGCCCCGAAGGCTGGATCGGCCGGATGCACCGGGGCGCCGCCGAAATGGACGGCTGGTGGCGAGGCGCGGGCGGGGTGTTTTCCGGCGATCCCGTGCGCTCGCGCTCAGTGGGCGCTGCCATGGGTTTCGATCCGACGCGCTGCTACGGAACGGTGCCCGAGATGCTGGCGAGCGAACACGCGCGCGTCGATGGCATCGATGCGGTGGCGATCATGGCGCCAAACGACACACACTATCCGGTTGCGGTGGCGGTGCTCGACGCCGGCCTCGATGTGATTGGCGAGAAGCCGGTTTCCACCACGTTTGCAGAAGCCCGCGATCTGGTCGCGCGCACCAGCGCTGGCGACCGGGTGTTCGCGGTCGCGCACGCCTACGCGGCCTTTCCGATGGCACGCCATGCGCGCGGCCTGGTGGAGGAGGGTGTTCTTGGCCCGATCCGCCTGGTGCAGGTCGAGTACATCCAGAGCGGTCTTGCGACGCGCGTCGAGAAGGGACCGCAGACTCAACGGTTGCAGTGGATGCTCGACCCGTCGCGTAGCGGCCTGGCGCTGGTCATGAGCGCGATCGGCTGCCATGCGCAGCACCTCGCCTGCAGCGTGTCCGGACTTGCGATCGCGCGTGTCTGCGCGAGCATGGGCGCACTGATACCCGGGCGTGACGTGATCGACTACGCATCCGCGCTGTTGGAATTCCACGGCGGCGCCCGTGGCACCTTCACGGCGACGCAGGCGGCGGCCGGTGGCGAGAACGACATCCGCCTGCGGGTCTACGGTGAGCGTGGCATGCTCGACTGGTCGCTACGCGTCCCCAGCTACCTGACGGTCGCGCTGCTGGGCGAGCCGGTGCGTACGATCGGCCGGGGCGACCCTGGCCTGCCGGCGGAAATCATCGCGCTCGCCCGCGTGCCGCGCGGGCACCCGGAAGGATTGCGCGAGGCGTTTGCGAATCTCTACGCCGAGGTCGCGCAGGCGCGGATGGCGCGGGATCTCGGCGACCCGCTGCCCCCCGTGCGCTACCCGACGATCGCCGACGGCGCACACACCATGGCGTTCATCGAGGCGTGCATGGCGTCGCAACGTAGCGGCGGTTGGGCCGACGTGGCGGCGCTGCCGCGCACCTGACGGCAAACACATTTCGTTAGCCCACACATCGATGGGGAAGCACCGCGCCATCTGCGTGCGGCAGTGAGGACCATCAGGCAGCCGAGCACCTGCAGCACGTTGATCAGTAGCAGGATCACTTCGCGGTTGTGCGATAGCGTGAGAAAGAAGGCGGTGATCTTCGACGGCATCTGCATCAGTGTTATGACGTAGCCGAATGCCGAGGCGCAGGCGAAAAGCATGATCGCCACGATGCGCGGGTGAGCTGAAAATCATATGCGGCAGCGTACATACGCACGCGACGCTTATGGCGTAGTGTGAGTACGCTGTGGGTCGGCCCCATAAAGTTGTGGGAGCCCCGAATCCAGTGGGGCACTCCGGCCATTCACGCCAGCAACCGGGGTTGACCCGACCGACCGGCAGAAACACCGTCACGTTCGCGATTGCAATATCCGGCGGGCGCTCAATGGGTGTATACGAAGCTTTCGTTTGAAGTCCTGAAAAAGGAGTTTTTCATGACACTGCATATTGGCGACACAGCCCCAGACTTCGCAATTGAAACCAGCAAGGGGAAGATCAAGTTCCACGACTGGATTGGTAATTCGTGGTGCTTTTTCTTCAGTCACCCTGCTGACTTCACCCCGGTTTGCACCACCGAGATGGGCCGCACCGCCCAGTTGGCGAAGGAGTTCGAGTCCCGCAACACCAAACCCTTGGGCTTGTCCACCGATGCCGTGGAAGAGCACAAAAAGTGGATTCTGGATATCAATGATACCCAGCACACCACGCTTGAGTTCCCTATCGTTGCGGATTCGGATCGCAAGGTGGCGCAGCTCTACGACATGATCCACCCAGGCGAAAGCAGTACTGCCGCGGTCCGCTCTGTTTTCATCATAGATGCGAACAAGAAGATCCGCCTCATGATGACCTACCCGATGAACGTGGGGCGTAACTTCGACGAGATCCTGCGGGTCATCGACGCGCTTCAGTTTGCCGACAAATACGGCATCGCCACCCCGGCAGACTGGAAGAAAGGTGACGATGTCATCATCCCACCCAGCACCAGCAACGAGGAAGCGAAAAAGAAGTTCCCGCAGGGCTGGAACGAAGTTCGTTCGTATCTGCGCCTCGTTAAGGTCAAGTGAACTTTTTCGCATACCGCGAGGCTGAAGACCCGCCGTTTGCTATGGCACGCCGAGCCCTTGGGCATAGTCAGCCACACAAGCTTGGATTTCTCTGAAGCGTGCCAGCGACGCCCTTCAGACGATGCCCGGCTAAGGAGATATACGATGAAGATCAATGAAGGTTCTTTGGACCGCACGGTCCGCGTGATCGCCGGTCTGGTCCTGATCGGCCTGGCGGCGACGGGCAAGATAGGCGTGTGGGGCTATATCGGCGTCGTGCCGCTGCTGACCGGCGGGCTGGGCATGTGTCCCATCTATTCGTTCCTGGGCATCAACACCTGCCCGGCGGGCAAGCACTGAACGCTTCACCGTTCGGAACGACAGACCGGAACCGTCGCGCAAGAGTGAGAGCTGGCTCGGGAAAGTGAGCCCGGTGGGTTAGTGAAGGACCTGCTCGGACCGGGACCGCCATCTCAAACGGCGTCGTCTCCACAGCCACTCGAAAGTTGCCATCCATTGGTGTTGTCGTTGAGCGTGCCGTTGGTGATGAATTGCGCACCGGTCGTTCCCACGCAGAACAGCAGCACGGTTGCGACTGCGAGGCGAGCGACGTTGCGCATGATTACCCCCCCTGGTTTGATGACCGGCGCATCGCGTCGACGCTCCAGGGTCCGGGACCGGCGACCCACAGGTAGAGGAACACGAAGCAGAACAGAACTGCGAGATCGCCACCATTGAGCAGTGGCACCCAGTGCTTCGGCCAATGCGCGATGAAGAACGCGACCGCCATGTCGCCGCACAGGATGAACGCCACCGGACGGCTGAACAATCCGATCAGCAGCAGCAGGCCGCCGCCGACTTCGAGCATACCCTGCAGTCCCGTCAGCGACATCAATTGGAGATTGTCGAACTGGGGTTGATGCGGCATCCCGAACAGCTTCGCGGTTCCGTGCGTCATGAACAGCAATGCGGCGACGATACGCAGCACGCTCAGCGCGCGCGGCGAACACGCCTGCAGTTTGGCTTCGTAATTGTTCAAGATGGGAACCTCCGGTGAATGGCAACGCGCCGAATTGCGCCCGGGCGGCGCGGCTGGGGCGTCCAGATGGAGCATTGAATCGGGTTGCGAGCCGATTGTCCATAAAAATGCGGGAGTCGAGCGTCAGACCATTCCGCCGCGCTCCTGACAACCGGCGGCTGGCCCGACCTGATCTGATTGG
>JBDTJK010000355.1:0-4492 GCA_039935875.1 Casimicrobiaceae bacterium | reverse complement strand
ATGACGCTGGGAAATTTTTTGACTTTTTAGCGGTTATTTGCCGATAATTCGCGGCAATCCGCCTAACCGCAAGGAAACAAAGGGATCGGAGACAAGGGATCGCAATGGAATTTACCATAAAAAGCGGCAGCCCTGAAAAGCAGCGCAGCGCTTGCGTCGTCGTCGGCGTATTCGACAATCGCAAGCTCTCGTTGTCGGCGGAACTTGTCGATCGCGCGTCGAACGGGTATGTCAGCGAAATCATCCGCCGCGGGGACATGGAAGGGAAGCTCGGCGCGACCCTGCTGCTGCACAACGTGCGCGGCACGCTGGCCGATCGCGTGCTGCTCGTCGGCCTCGGCAAGGAGCGCGACTTCCGCGACAAGGAGTTCCGCGCCTCGATCCGGGCGGCCGTGAAGCTGCTCAACGAGACGGGGTCGTACGAAGCGGTCATCTATCTAACCGAGGAAAAGGTCAAACGGCGCGAAGTCGCATGGCGGATCGAGCACGCGGTAATGGTGGCAATGGACGCCGTGTATCGCTACGAGCGCCTGAAAAGCGAACCCACCGAAGTGCGCCGGCCGTTGCGCAAGTTGACCCTGTCGGTGCCGCAACGTTCCGACCTGACGGACGGCGAACGCGCGGCGGCGCAGGGACTCGCCATCGCGCATGGCATGGATTTCGCACGCGACCTGGCCAATACGCCCGCCAACGTCTGCACGCCGAACTACCTCGCTGCGCAGGCGCAGAAGCTTGGCGAAACGTTCCCGACGATCAGCGTGCGAGCGCTCGAATTCAAGGAGATCGAAGCGCTGGGAATGGGATCGTTCCTGTCGGTGACACGCGGCAGCGACGAGCCGCCGCGCTTCCTGGTGCTTGAGTACCTGCACTCGGCGCGCAAGTCGAAACCGTTCGTGCTGGTCGGCAAGGGCGTCACTTTCGACACCGGGGGCATTTCGCTGAAGCCACCGGCCGACATGGACCACATGAAATTCGACATGTGTGGCGCGGCCACCGTACTGGGGACGATACGTGCAATCGCCGAAATCAACGCGCCGATCAATCTCGTCGTGCTGGTGCCTGCCTGCGAGAACATGCCGTCGGGACGTGCTACGAAGCCCGGCGACGTGGTGACCAGCATGTCGGGACAGACGATCGAGGTGCTCAACACCGACGCCGAAGGCCGGCTGATCCTTGCCGACGCACTGACTTATGCCGAGCGCTACGAGCCCGAGGCCGTCGTCGACGTGGCCACGCTGACCGGCGCGATCGTCATCGCGCTTGGGCACGTGGCCTGCGGAATCTTCAGCAACAACGATGCACTCGCGCGCGCGCTGCTGCAGGCAGGCGACGATGCCTACGACCGTGGCTGGCAAATGCCGCTGTGGGACGACTATCAGGAAGGGCTGGCCAGCAATTTTGCCGATGTCGCCAATGTCGCCGGCCGTGCCGGCAGCAGCATCACCGCGGCCTGCTTCCTGTCGCGCTTCGCGAAGAAATACGACTGGGCGCACCTCGACATCGCGGGGATCGCGTACAAGGAAGGCAAGGACAAGGGCGCCACCGGCAGGCCGGTGCCGTTGCTGACCCGATGGCTGCTGTCGCACGGCGAGACGCAGCCGCTGTAGGACACGTGCCGATCCGATAAGCTGACGAGCGTCATGACCGCGATCGATTTTTACACGCACGTCGCGTCGCCGCTGGAAGTGGCCGCGAAGATCGTGCAAAAGGCATGGGCGCAGCATGGCTCGGTGCGGGTATTGACGCCGGACGCCGAGACCACGTCGCTGCTCGACCGCCTGTTGTGGACACAGTCCGCGCTATCGTTCATTCCCCATTGCAGGCTCGACAGCGCGGTGGCCGCACACACGCCGGTCATCGTCGACGACGCGCTGACGCACGACGGCGCGGCGTCGGTATTGATCAACCTGCATCCGCAGACGCCGCCATTCTTCAGCCGCTTCGAGCGTCTCGCCGACATCGTGGCGATCGATGACGAGGCGATGGAGGCAGGGCGCATGCGCTATCGCTTCTATCGCGAGCGCGGCTATGCGATGCGCACTCACGATCTTTCCGGGCGGGGAGACTAGAAAATGCCCTCTGCGCGAGAACTGCTGGAGCAGGCCGATGCGCTGATGCGTCGCAACCGCGGGCGAGAAACGATATCGCCGGCCATGGGACCACGCACGCTGGCCCCGGCGACGATTGCGCGCGGGCCGCCTCCCGACCCTGGCGATTTCCCGCTGCTGACCGAGGCGATGACCGATGCCGCGACGCCCGTGCGTCCCGCGCCGGTCGAACGTGCCGCGCTGCCGCCGGCCGCTGGCTCGCGCGCCGAACCGACACTGGGTCCTGCGCCGGTGCGTGACATGCGACTGGGCCCCGAGCGGGCAGCGCCACCCGTCGCGGCTTCCGGTTCCGCCATGCGATCGGCGCCCAATGTTGCGCAACCCGCCGCGAGTGCAGACGTGCGGCAGCGCGATGACGCGCACTCCGTCGCGCGCGTTTCGACGCCGGCGTTGCCAACTTCGGCCGCTCAACTGCGCGAGCGTCCGTTGGCGACGCAAGGCGTGGCCGAGATTGCGTCCGCGATCGAAACGCCGAATGCGGTGCCTGCCGCGGAACCGCGCCAGCCGGCGCCCCCTGCAGATGCAGTCACGCCACGCGCCGCGTTTTTCCACTACGGCGATGTGCCGGTGCTGACCGATGCGATCGAGGACATCGATGCCGCGCTGCTGGCGGTGGCCAGCGAGGGCGAGCCGTCGATCTGGAACGACGAGGCGCTGCGGGGAGACGACAGCGTGCTGGGCCCATCGCCGAAGTCGATCGCGGTAATTCCCGAGGCACGCGAAATCGATGCGTCGCGCCAGCGCAATGCGGCGGCCGCAGCGGCCGAAGCTGCTACCGCCAGCGCGGTTGCGGCGTCGACGGCCGAGCTGATCGATGAAGTACGCATGCAGGTGCTGCAGCGGATCGACATGTTCACCGACACCGGGCTGCGCGACCAGCTGGGCGAGCGTCTCAAGCCCATCGTCGACCGCGCCAGCGCCGAGCTGGTGGCGACCATCAACCAGCACGTCGGCGAATTGTTGCGCACGTACGTCGCCGATGCCATCGAGCGTGAGCTCGACCGCCTGCGCAACGAGCTGCGTTGACAGGCGCCGTTGGCCGATGCGACACTGACGCCATGCAAGCCTTCGATCACCTGCCACGCCACGTTCGACATGCCGGCGCTGCCGGCCGCCGGTCGCGCGGCGCGGTCGCGTCGGCCCGCGCCGCGGCGTTTGTCTATTGGTACGTCTTTCCCCGCAGATTGCGAAGGGCCGCGCACGCGTAGAGACGAATCGAAACAGTAGCTGGATTCATCGATCGGGCGGCCTCCCAGGGCCGCCCGATTTTTTTTGCGATCACAACCGGGAGTCGAAATGATCATCGTCATGCAGCAGGGAGCCACTGCGGCGGAAGTCGAGACCGTCGTGGCAAGGGTGCGCAGTCACGGACTCGACGTGCACGTTTCGCGCGGTGTCGAGCGTACGCTGGTCGGCGCCATCGGCGACGAGCACAAGCTCGATCCGCAGATGTTCGATCCGCTGCCGGGCGTCGAGCGCTCGATGCACATCGTCAAGCCGTACCGTCTCGTCGCGCGCGACTGGCACAACGCCAACAGCATCGTGCGCGTGCGCGGCGTCGCGTTCGGTGGCGACGAGGTGCAAGTGATCGGCGGTCCGTGTTCGGTGGAAACACCCGCGCAGATGGCAGCGGCCGCGGACGCAGTGGCGGCAGGTGGCGCGCACCTGATGCGAGGCGGCGCGTTCAAGCCGCGCACCTCTCCCTATGCGTTTCAGGGCAAGGGTGTCGACGGCCTGGCAATGCTGAAGGGCGCGGCAGCGCGCCACGGCCTGCCCGTGGTCACCGAGCTGATGGACGTGCGCATGCTCGATACGTTCCTCGCCGCCAACGTCGATGTGATCCAGATAGGTACGCGCAACATGCAGAACTTCGACCTGCTGAAGGAAGTTGGCAAGGTCGATGTGCCCGTGATCCTGAAGCGGGGTATGAGCGCGACGATCGCCGAATGGCTGATGGCAGCCGAATACATCGCCGCTGGCGGCAACCACCGGATCATCCTGTGCGAACGCGGCATCCGCACGTTCGAGACGGCGTATCGCAACGTGCTCGACGTGACGGCGATCGCGGTGATGAAGCGCGAAACTCACCTGCCGGTGATCGTCGATCCGTCGCACGCGGGCGGCAAGGCCTGGATGGTGCCGGCGCTGTCGTGTGCGGCGATTGCCGCGGGTGCGGATGGCCTGCTGATCGAGGTGCACCCAGCGCCGACGAAAGCGTGGTGCGACGCCGACCAGGCACTCACGCCGCAGGAATTCACGACGCTGATGGCACGCCTGCGCCTCGTCGCGCATGCCGTCGGTCGCGAACTGGCGGCGGTCCCGGCGGAGAACGAATCACGTCAGCAAGTGGAGCAGGCGCTCGCCTGACGAATCGGCGGCGAGAG
>JBDTJK010000354.1:0-3227 GCA_039935875.1 Casimicrobiaceae bacterium | reverse complement strand
CATGCAGAAGATCACGCCCGTCGACATCCAGCACAAGACGTTCAAGAAGGCTCTGCAGGGCTACGACCGTACCGACGTCGATCAGTTCCTGGACGACGTGATCGAGCAGCTCGAAGACGACGCGCATCAGCGCGCCGCGCTTCAAGCCGAGATCGCCGATCTCAAAGAGCGCATCAGTCACTTCAAAGCGATGGAAGAGTCGCTCCAGAATACGCTGATCCTCGCGCAGCGCACCGCCGATGAGACCAAGGCCTCGGCGCACAAGGAAGCGGATCTGATCCGCGAACAGGCGCGCGTCGCCGCAGACAAAGAAGTCGCGCACCACAACGAGTCGATCGGCGAAGTCCGTCGCGAGCACCAACGCGCGATCGAAGCCTGCGAAAAGGCCAAGAGCGAGTTTCGCTCGCTCCTGATGACCCACATGGCATTACTCGAAAAAGCGACCCTTCCGGGCCTCGCGACCGATACGCTCGCCAAGAGCGCGCCGGCCGTTCAACCCACGCTGATCACGTCCGAGGATGCTACTCCCGAGCTCGCGCTCGAAACGTCCCCCGACGAGACGCCCTCCGGCGACACTCAACGCATCACTGTCTACTAGCACATCCACGATGGGTGTCATCCTGAGGAGCGAGCCGCAGCGAGCGTCTCGAAGGACGAGATCATGCCAACCGTAGCGGTTCTGCCCGGCGACGGCATCGGGCCTGAAATCACGCGCTCCGCGGCCTCGTTGTTGCGTCAGGTGCGCCCGGACATCGAGACGATCGAGTCGCCGGTCGGCGGCGCCGCGATGGCGCTCGGGAAAGCGGCCTTCCCCGACGAGACGCGGGCGCTCTGCGATCGCGCGGATGCGATCCTGTTCGGCAGCGTCGGGCTACCGCAGTACGATGGCAAGACGCTCGCGGAACGGCCGGAGTACGCATTGCTCCAGCTGCGCGGCGACTACGAACTCTACGCGAACGTCCGCCCGGTGCGCGTCTTTCCAGGGCTCGAAGACGCCTCCTCGCTCAAACCGGAACTGGTGCGCGGCCTCGATCTGGTGGTCGTACGCGAACTGACCGGCGGCATCTACTTCGGCACGCCGAAGGAACAGCGCACGATCGACGGCGAGGACGGCGCAGTCGACACGATGGTCTACAAGGCCTCGGAGATCGAACGGATCGCGCACGTCGCCTTCGACCTCGCGCGCAAGCGCGACAAGCGCGTCACCTCGGTCGACAAGCAGAACATCCTCGAGACGTCGCGCCTGTGGCGCCGGATCGTGATCCAAGTCGCCGCACAATATCCCGACGTCGCACTCGATCATCTGCTCGTGGACAACGCCGCGATGCAGTTGGTTCGCAGGCCCGGCGATTTCGACGTGATCCTGACCGAGAACATGTTCGGTGATATCCTCTCGGATGAAGCCGCGATACTCACCGGTAGCATCGGTACGCTCCCGAGCGCAAGCCTCGGCACGCGCACGACCGAGTACGGCCGGTTCGGGATGTTCGAACCGATCGGCGGCTCCGCTCCCGACATCGCCGGTCAAGGCATCGCCAATCCGACCGCCGCGATCCTTTCCGCCGCGATGTTGTTGCGCTTGAGCCTCAGCGACGAAGCTAATGCCGCGCGCTTAGAACGTGCGATGGAACAAGCCTACGCCAACGGCGCCCGCACCCGAGAGTTGGGCGGCGCGCTCGGCACCGAAGCCTTCACGGAAAAAGTTCGCGCCGGTTTGTAGCGCGTCCCTCGTCCCTCGACTACGCTTCGCTACGCTCGGGATGACAATTCGCTACGCTCGGGATGACAGGGGAAGAAGCGCGACGCACATGTTCGTCACGCGGGGGATAAGCCTAGCACCTTTGTCACGCCGATCGCAGCCACTTTGTCATCCCGAGCGTAGCGAAGCGTAGTCGAGGGACGAGCAACAGCTCTAAACCTTCCCCGTCTCGGTGAAGAACAGCCGCCCGTGATAGTCCAATAGCCGGACCGTCAGCGTCGCGTGCTTGCCGGGGTTCTCGGCGCTCCAGGCTTCTTTCCAGCGTTTCATCGCGTCGTCTTTGATGGCTTGATCGGCGTCGTCGTCGATGGTCTCCCATTCGTTGAGGTCGATCGAGACGTCCATCCGGGTGCCGTGTGCGTCGAAACCGACGACCGTGTCGTTGTTGCCTTGGCGCATCGGCTGCATGTGCGCGATCTCGCGTGCCTCGCTCGCGGCCTGCGGCGATTGCGGGGCGGAGCAAGCCATCACCACGGCGAGCGCGAGGCCGGTACAAAACACCCGAGAAATCGTCATAATGCGGACACGATTCGCTCATCCCGAGTCGCTACCATGCAGATATGGATGGTATGGCATGGGCGTCGAGCGCGATGGCTGCCGCGCAGACCCGACTGGATATCGCAGCCGAGAATCTCTCGAATCTCTCGACCGGCGGCTATCACCGGCGTGAGGCGCGCGGTACGCTGACGTTCTCCGGGGTGAGCGTCGCCGCGCGGACCACGAACGGACGGGTCGACGCCGTCGCCGAGATGATCGACGTGCTCGGCGCGCAGCGCGCGTTCGAGGGAGCGGGCAAAGTCGTGAGCGCGATCGATCAGCAGCGGCAGCACGCCGCCGAAGCGGCGCGGGTCCGATGAGCACCGCCATGATCGCTGCCGCGAGTGGCATGACGGCACAGCAGAGCAACCTCGATACGATCGCCGAGAACCTCGCGAATGCGGACGTCGCCGGGTTCAAAGAGTCGAGCGCGACTTTCGCCGAGGTGGTCTCACCGGGCGAGGCGGGCCTCGGCACGGCCCAGACCGGCACCAGCGTCGCGTTCGTCCAAGGCAAACTCGAACGGAGCAGCGGCGCTTTCGATCTCGCGATCGACGGCCCGGGCTTTCTCGTCGTAACCGACGGCAACGGCGCGCGCGCCTACACGCGCGACGGATCCTTCGCGCGTGCGGCGGATGGGTCGCTCCGTAACGCGCAGGGCTGGCGCCTTCAGGGCATCCGTGTTCCCGAGGACGCATCGAGCATCGACGTCGGCGTGCGCGGCGAGGTGATCGCGCAAACGCCGCGCGGTCCGCGGACGCTCGGGCATCTCCGTCTCGCCGAGTTCGCTTCGCCGCAGGGGCTCCGCTCGATCGGCGGCGCGACCTTTCGTGCGACGCATGCGTGCGGCGCGCTGCACCTGCTCGTTCCGGGGAGCGGAGACGGACCGACCATCCGCTTCGGCATGCTCGAGAAGTCGAACGTCTCGATC
>JBDTJK010000353.1:0-2573 GCA_039935875.1 Casimicrobiaceae bacterium | reverse complement strand
GCAGCGGCTCGACATTCACGGTGATCTGGTAGTCCAGGAAATCCAAGCCCGTCAGCCGGTAGATGATCCCCGGCGTCGTGTGGCTCGGCCAGCGCTTGAGCGCGAAGACCGTGTGATAACGGCCATCCAGGTAGAACCCGAGGTTCCGGAGTCCCACTCCATCCCCATTCCAGCAGTTCTCCTGGAGGGTAAGTGCGGGATTGAACTGCGCCGCCAGATCCAAATCAAAGCGTTCCGCGAACGAGGGATTAAGGAACTTCGCGCAGTAGCTGAAATGCGCGAGATCATCCATCGGCGTGACCGCCGTGTCCGCGCCGAAGACGGTGCGGAGTGAATCGCCCACTTCGTCAAATTGGGTCCGCAATTGGGCCAGCATCTTGTCGTAATGGTTGGCCAACGCCTCGCGCGAGAGCAGTGGCCGCGGTTGGGCCGCGATTTCGGTGGATAGGAACAACACGCAACGTTCACGGCGGAGCTTTCGGTTGAGCATCTTGTCCCAGAGACGCTGGAACGTCTGCATCCGTGCCCGACGGATCTTGGGATGGGTGATCGGCTCGGTTTCGCGGTAATACTCAGTTAATTCCGGCCGATAATCGCCGTCGGCCCCGAATTGAAACTGTGCGCGCATCCCCGGCCCAATCAGCGCGAGGAGGTTCCGGATCTTGTCCTGGCAGGCGTTCAGGTGCTCGATGCTGCCGCCGCGCAGGTCGGGCGGCTGCAGGACGAAACCCTTGCTGGCGCTCCCACCCTTTTCCAGCGAACCGAAGACCAGCAGGTCGCCGGCAAAGTAGGCGTTGGGCGGGACACTACGCATGGGACTCCTCTCCAGACGGTTGGCTCTGGCTGAAGCCCGACGACCGGCTTTGCTCCGCCAAGGACCAGCCTTCGCCATTCAACAGGTCATCGAAAACATCCGCCGCGTAACCATCCGGGCGATTGTGCCGGAGGCACAGCACCCACAGGAGCGGCACCACCCCAACCGGCAGAGCAAGCACCGCAGCCAGCAGCATCCGGAGATGGAGGCCAACATTGAGTGCCAGGAACAATCCGAACGCTGCCACCAGCGCCACGAGGACGATGACAAAGTCGTTTCCTTCCAAACCCAAGGCCCGGCCCTTGGAGTCGTTGACACTGTTGGTGTCGGTAATGCGCAGGCCACTCATGACGAGAACGCGGTTCAAGGTCAGAATTGCGGAGTGAGCGCCCCGTCACCCATTCCGAAGATCGTGAACAGCGCCGCCATAATGGCCGCGGCTCCAGCGATGATGATCCCCGAGACGATACCCATCTTGCCGTCCGCATCGCCATTCTTGAGCTTGTGCGCGCCGGACCAGATGTTGATGACGCCCCAGAGGAACCCGACGAGAAAGAGAATCCCGAGGCCGTATTGAAACGACTGTTTCAACGAGGCGGGAACCTGGGCCAGAATCTGAAGCCCTGCGGCCTGGCTAGCACGCGGGCTGAAAACTAACATCAGAACATAACCGGCTGATTTTGGTTTCATGGGTGGTGTGGAAATAATTGGTCTTAACATCACGGTTTGACGCTCGGGCGGGAAATTCGCTCCCGGTGTTCCTCCGGTGAAGGCCGGGATTTCCGGGGTGAATGCCGGATGCGCCGGATGAGTTCGCGGGCCGAGCAGCCGCTGAACTCCTGAAACACTTCCGCGAAATGGTCCGCGTTGCTGTACCCCACCGCCTCCGCTGCCTCTCTTACCAGATAGTCGCCCGTCAGCAGGAGCTCGTACGCGCGAAGCACTCTTGCCTCCTTGAGATAGTGATACGGCGAACGTCCCGTGGTATTGGTAAACAGCTCTGAAAAGTGCGATGCGCTGTGCCCGGTTTGCTTCGCCAGATCGACCACATGGATATCGTACTTCAGATTGTCCTCCACATAGCGCATCACCTTCTGGCATTGGCTGGCCGAGAGGCAGCGCCCCAAATGCGGCGCGGCTTCCTTTTGATCGCTCCAGAGTGCCAGGAGACAGTGGGCGAGTTCTCCGCCGACCGCATCAATCGTTCGAGGCTGTGATCGCACTGGCCTGGTGCAAAGATGCCGCAGGAGTAACGCCAACATCCAGATTACCCCATCATGTTCAGCCGCGTTGATCATCGCCAAGCCGCTCAGCTGCCCTGCGACTTTGCCGACGAGGTCGGGCTCGATATACAGCGCGAGTATTTCTGCTTCTCCCTCAATCTGCCACGCACCTTCCAACCCAGGCGCAATGATGCAGATGTTTCGGGCGCGAACGGGAACTTCAGCTTGCTTGCCGCCCGGAGCGGGGCATCGCAATTGGCAGCAAGCCGCCTTCAGAAATAGAATGATCGAGAGCAACTCGCCTTGATGCGGCCATTCGCCCCCGCCATAGGCACCGTAATAGACACTGACATCATTCCCTCGATTCAAACGGTTGGGGAAGCCGCCCCCGGCTGACTGCGAGGGTGTGGCAAACGGAGTCTTGGAAACGGCGCTGACCATGGCGGGAACGATCAAGACCAAGACTTGAGCTCCCCAATACGGCTAATATATCGCTGTATCTTTTACGTAATACCAAAGTCCCTTAGCAAATAGAC
>JBDTJK010000352.1:0-3231 GCA_039935875.1 Casimicrobiaceae bacterium | reverse complement strand
CAGCGCACGCCGCCGTGTGCCATCCCACAGCGCGACGGTGAATTCGCCACCCACGGATTCGAGCGCTTCGTCGCCCTGCTCGACCCAGCGTGACAACAGGTCATCGACGGCCTGTGCCATCGGCTCGAAGGATGAAGCGCTCGCTGTGGTACCCGATGAGGTGCTCAATGAAGTGCCGAGGCCGCGCAGACGGCCAAACGCCAGGATTCCTGCTCGTCCGCGCCGAATCAAATGAAAGCTCCCGCTGCCAGCGGACCTCCGCTCATCGACTCGCGGTTCGATGTCGGCGGACGACAGGTTGCACGATCCGGCGAACGGAATGGGAAGTAGCGACAAATTGAACCTCAACCGTCCTGATGTTCAGGCGACCGGGCATGCGCTCGGCGCACAATGCCCTCGTATAGAGCGCATTGTTTCGTGATCACTTCGTCCCACCCGAAGGCGGCCGCGTGATCGCGCACCACTTCCGGCGCGAACGCCGCTGCGATCAGTGAGGCAATACCCGCTGACCACGTTCGAACCGACCGATCGGACGCAACGATTCCCGGACATCCAGCCGTAAGCATCTCCGGCACGCCTCCGACGTCGGATGCCAGCACCGGGGTGCCGCAGGCCATCGCCTCGAGCACCACGTTCGGCCAGCCTTCGCGCAGCGATGGAAGGCCCAGCACATCAGCCGCCGCGTAGACCATACGCAGCTCCGCTTGCGGCATGCTCGACCGGAACTGCACTCGACCTGGCGCCACGGTGTCCGCAAGAGCCTTCAACCGCCGCAGCTCAGGTCCGTCGCCGACGAGCAGCAAATTTGCCTCCGGCAGTTGCGATACCGCGCGAATCAGCAAATCGAATCCCTTTTCAGGCACGAGGTTCCCGACACCGATCACCAGTGGCCCGGACCGGTCGATGTCGACGATCGCGCGCGCTTCCTGTCGCGGAAACAGCGAAAAAAGATTCAGGTCGACGCCATTGCGCAGCACATGAATCCTGTCCGACGGCATGCCCAGCGCCGTCATCTTATCGGAAAGTGCCTGCGAAACGGCGATCAGCGCAGCCGACGAGCGTGCGGCCGCCACCATCGATCGCTTCGCGAATTCGATGCCACCGATCAGGTTGATGTCGCTGCCCCTGGCACTGATCACCAGCGGCAACCCCAGCGCATCGGCAACGCTCGCCGCGGCCACGCCGTCGGGATAGCAATAGTGTGCATCGACGACGTCGAATGCATGGCTGTCGAGATTGCGCCGTGCCAATTCCGCAAGAAGGCTGGCTGCGAGGGTGCGCGGTTGCAGTCGCATGCCGACTCCCGGAATGTTGCGGTAGCGTGGATGAAAGACACGAAAGCCCCCGATATTTTCCACCTCGGGAACGTCCGCAAGGTGCCGATAAGCACCTGGGAAGCGCGGGATGGCGGCAATGACAGTGCTCGTCACGCGTCCGGAATCGCACAAGCGACGCAATCGGGTGGCGATGAAGATCCCGTGCCGAGGCTGGATGCAGCTGGGGAACAGTGTCGTGAGCGTCAGCAGCCGAACAGGATGCGCCGACGGCGCCAGCGACGGGCGTGAAGACGTGCCGCCAGCCAGCTTCATTGCGGCCCGGACGTGCCAGCGTCGACGCGATCCAGTGACGGCTGCTCGACAACGGCGTGATCGTGCCGCGATCCGGCGCACGTGGGCGATGATTGCAGATCCAGCGTCTTCGCGACGATCTCGTCGAGCCGCTCCATCGCATGTTTCCATGTGTGCTTCGACAACATGCGCTGGCGGCCAAGCTGGGCCAACCTTGTGCGATACGTACGATCGCGCATGATCGACAGCACCGCCTGCGCGAACTCCTCTGGTGTCTTGCCAACCAGCAGATGCTCGCCCACGACAGCATCAACACCGCGGGCGGCAAGTGCCGACGCGACCACGGGCACGCCGGCCGCCATCGCCTCCAGCACCTTGTTCTGCGTTCCTCGTGCGACTTCGAGCGGCGCGACGGCGACTGCCGCGCGATGGAGGTAGGGCCGGACGTCGTCGACGGCGCCGGTCACGCTGACGCTAGGCAGCCGCGCAAGCGCACGCACCGCACGCGTCGGGTTGCTGCCGACGATGGCGAGTCGAGCGGCAGGAAGCTCACGGCGAATTGCCGGCAGCGTATCCCGGCAAAAATCAATCATGCATTGCTCGTTCGGAAAATAATTCATCTTGCCGACGAACACGATCATGTTCGGATCGTATTGCCCGTCGCCGGGCGAGAAGTACTCGCAGTCGACGCCGTTCGGAAACCAGTCGGTTTGCTTCGCGGCACCGTACGAGTCCAGCGTCGCGAGCTCGGCGGGTGTGACAACGGTGCACATGTCGAACAGACCTGCCAGCCGGCGCTCTTCCCGCTCGAGCTTGATGCCTTCCAGCCGGTAGCCGAGCGAGACCGGGAACTGCCGATGGACACCGTAGTCGAGCCACTTCTGCGAATCCATGTCGGCGAAATCGAGGATCCTGGGAATATCGTCGACATGATCGACATAACGTGCGACTGAGGAGCAGTGAACGAATATGAGGTCGAATTTCTCGTTTCGCAGCAATCGATCGACGGCGCGGGCGAGCGCTCGCGAGTAGAAGAATCCGAACGACGACGGCGTGGCCGTGGGCAGGCGTCCGATCATCCTCATCGTTTGCAATGAATCCCTGACCTCGGCGGTCACCATGCGTATGTTCTTGCGCTGCTCGGCTGCGAGTTTCAGGTGCTCGGGCTTGCGCGCCAGCGTGGCAACGGTGACCTGATGACGCACGGCGAGATGCTGGATGACATTGTAGGAACGAATCTTGTCGCCGCTCGTCGGAGGAAACGGAAAGCTGTGGCAAAGCAGCAGGATGTTCACCGTTCAGGCCACTGCCTTCTTGACCAGCGCGCCGTAGGCGCTGCGGTAGCCCGATGCGCTGCGCTTCCAGGTGCGTTCGGCTTCGACGAATCGGCGGGCGCAGGCGCGCATCGTGGGCCATGCCGCCTTGGCCGCCAGCACGCGCTCGATCGTCGCCGCCAGCGCCGTGGCGTCGCCCGCCCGGAACAGAAATCCGGTTTCTCCATCGCGAATCAGCTCGCGGTGTCCGCCGACGTCCGAGGCAACGAGCATCCGGCCCTGCGCCATTGCTTCGAGCGGCTTCAACGGCGTGACCAGTTCGGTCAGGCGCATCGATCGCCTGGCGTAGACCAGCACGTCGATCAGGTCGTAATATTTCTGCACTTCCG
>JBDTJK010000351.1:0-2734 GCA_039935875.1 Casimicrobiaceae bacterium | reverse complement strand
CGCGACAGGTGCGCCATGATGCGCAGCTCGATCTGCGAATAATCGGCGGACACGATCTGCCAGCCGTCCGGCGCGATGAACGCCTCGCGAATGCGGCGGCCGTCGATCGTGCGCACGGGAATGTTCTGCAGGTTGGGATCGGCGGACGCGAGCCTGCCGGTGACGGCGGTCGCCTGCGCGAATGTCGTGTGCACGCGTCCCGTCTGCGCGTTGACCATCGACGGCAGCTTGTCGGTGTAGGTCGACTTGAGTTTCGTCAATCCGCGATGCTCGAGCAGCAGCTTCGGCAGCGGGTAGTCGGCAGCGAGCTCCTGCAGCACCTCTTCGTCGGTGGAAGGCTGGCCGGTGGCGGTTTTCTTGCGCACCGGAAGCTGCATCCGCGTGAACAGGATCTCGCCGAGCTGCTTCGGCGACGACAGGTTGAACGGTTGTCCTGCGAGCTCGTACGCGCGTTGCTCGAGCGCGACCGCGCGCTCGCCCAGTTCGCGTCCCTGCGCGGCGAGTTTCGCGCCGTCCACCAGCACGCCGTGGCGCTCCATGCGGAACAGCACGTCGCGCACCGGCATTTCCAGCACGCGATAGACATGCGCGAGCTTCGGATCACGCTCGATCGCCGGCAGGAAATGCTGGTGCAGCCGCAGCGTGACGTCCGCATCCTCGCCGGAGTAGTCGGCGGCGGTCTGTACCGGCACCTGGTCGAAGCCGATGTGGCTAGCGCCCTTGCCGGCGACATCGGCGTAGGCGATCGTCTTCCAGTTGAGGTGCCGCCACGCGAGGTTGTCCATGTCGTGCGGCTTGTGCGACTCGAGCACGTACGACTGCAGCAGCGTGTCGTGCGCAACGCCGGCGAGCTCGATGCCGTGGTTGGCGAGCACGTGCTGGTCGTACTTGACGTTCTGTCCGATCTTGGCACGCGACGCGTCGCCGAACCACGGCGCGAGGTCGGCGAGCACGCGCGCGACGTCGAGCTGGTCGGGTGCGCCCGCGTAGCGATGGGCGAGCGGGATGTAGCACGCTTCGCCCGGTGCCACGGCGAACGCGATGCCGACAATCTTCGCCTGCATCGGATCGAGGCTCGTCGTCTCGGTGTCGAAGCAGACGAGGTCGGCGCTGCGGATGCGCGCGAGCCAGCGCGCGTAGCTCGCCTCGTCGCTGACGACTTCGTAGCGAATGTCGGCGGGTTTGCCAGGCGCGTCGGCGCCGGCTTCGGCAACGTCGAAGCGGCGCCCGCCGTCGTCGCGCGCGGCGCGCCGCGCGATTTCGCCGGCCGCATCCGCGTTGCGCGGCGCATCGCTCGCGTTGCCTCGCAGCCAGCTCCTGAACCCGAAGCGCTCGTAGAGCGGACGCAGCGCTTCTTCGTCCGCCGCACCGATGGTCAACTCGAAATACGGCGCCGGCAACGCGCAGTCGGTGCGCACCGTCAGCAGTTCGCGCGCCTTCGGCAGCCACTCGAGGCGATTGCGCAGGTTCTCGCCGACGACGCCCCCGATTTCGCCCGCATGGGCGACGATGTTGTCCAGCGAGCCGTACTGCGCCAGCCACTTGACGGCAGTCTTCGGTCCGACCTTGTCGACACCCGGTACGTTGTCGACGGCATCGCCGATCAGCGTCAGGTAGTCGAGCAGCTGTCCGGCACTGATGCCGAACTTGGCAAGAACGCCCGCCTCGTCGAGCTTGTCGTTGCTCATCGTGTTGATGCAGGTGATGCCGGCATCGACGAGCTGCGCAAGGTCCTTGTCACCTGTGGAAATGACGGTGTCCACGCCGGCCGCCCGCGCCTGGCGCGCGAGCGTGGCGATCACGTCGTCGGCTTCGACGCCTTCGATCATCAGCAGCGGCCAGCCGTGCGCGCGCACCATTGCATGCAGCGGTTCGATCTGGCGCGCGAGATCCTCCGGCATCGACGGACGCTGCGCCTTGTATTGCGGATAAAGATCGTCGCGGAAGGTCTTGCCCGGCGCGTCGAACACCACCGCGAAATACTCGGGCCGCATGTCGTCGACGATTTTCTTCAGCATCGACAGCACCCCGCGCAGCGCGCCGGTCGGCTCGCCCTGCGACGAGCGCAAGTCCGGCAGCGCATGGAACGCTCGATAGAGGTACGACGAACCGTCGACGAGTACGAGTTTTTGCATTCGATGTTGAGGGGGCGGCGGGGCCGGTGCCAGCAGCGCAAAACGCATTGTTGCATGCCGCCCGGACAGATTTGTCGGGGTGTACGAATCCTGTTCCGGCGCGCCGTGTTGCAAAAAAGCGCGCATCCCGAACAAATTCGATGCCGGTGCGCAACGCGGCGTCCTAAATGGCATGCCAGCGCACCTTTCTTGCTAGAATGAAGGCGTGACTTCCAACCGCACCGATACGCTATCGCACACACTGCTGGCCGCTGCCGCATTGGCGATCGCGGCTGCGATGACCGCGGCAGTGTCGCTCGCGCAGGCGCCGAACGTGGCCCCGCCGCCTCCGCCATTCCAGGCGGTGCCAGATGCTCCGACTGGCGCCGCACCCGACCCGGATCTCGAGCCGCAGGTGACCATCACCCAGCAGGGCGACGAGACGCACGAGGAAGTGCGCATGGGCGGCGAGCTCAAGTTCGTGCGCGTGACCCCGCGCAATGGCCGCACGTATTACCTCGTGCCGGATGGCAATGGCCACAACTTCATTCGCCGCGACAGCCTCGACTCCGGAGTCAAGGTACCCATGTGGGTGCTGTTCTCGTGGTGACCTGACCCGA
>JBDTJK010000350.1:0-11717 GCA_039935875.1 Casimicrobiaceae bacterium | reverse complement strand
TACGACCTCGTGTGGCACCGCTCGCGCTCAGCGCGCGCCGCGGGACGCAACGCCACCATCACCGCCGCGAGCACGGACTGGGGACGGTTCGTGCGCGACATCGGGCGTGGCATCGGCAACCTGCGCGCGCGGCGCCCATTCACCGAGGGCCTGGAGCGCTTCGATGGCAGCACCATCGTCGACACGCTGCGCCTGGTCTTCTGGATCGTGCTGCTGCTCGTGCCCGTGGCGGGCGTGATCATCATTGCCGGGGGCGGCGAGTTTGGCGGCGCGGGTTCATTGATCCACTGGTAGGAACGCCCATCGCCGCGGCGCCTTC
The DNA here is from genome assembly GCA_039935875.1 of Casimicrobiaceae bacterium. Taxonomy (GTDB): domain Bacteria; phylum Pseudomonadota; class Gammaproteobacteria; order Burkholderiales; family Casimicrobiaceae; genus VBCG01. The sequence goes on along the minus strand of JBDTJK010000350.1, from coordinate 11,398 downwards.
GGGGGTAACAACGTCGAAGGTGCCGCCCGCATACTGAATCACTTGCGTCATGCGCCACTCCGGGATATCTGGATGATTTCAGGACGCTGCCTGCACGGAGGAGTATTGTTTCAAGCGGCAGCAAGGTCCGCTGCCAATACTGCCAACGACAGGCGTCGTGGCTGACCGACATCCGGACAGTCGCGTCGTATCCAGGGGAAAACGATGACACTACTCAAGCATGCACTGGCGGCGTCGCTGATTGCCGTCGCGCTGCCCGCTTCGGCGGATCCAGGCTATTCCATCGACTTCAACTTCACTGCCACGTGCTGAATCCCGGATGCTGCGCGCCGTGCTCGAATGGCGCCAAAGTACGTTGGCGTACAGACCATCGTAGGCTCGTCGCTCATGCTTGCCGGTTGGCAGCAATGCCGCGGACCTGCATGAGAATCGACTCGCAACTGCAATTCGTTCCATCCTGAACCCGTTCCACAACACAGACAGTGCCAACGCGGACGAGGTCATGAAAATACGCCACTTGCTGCAGCAGCCGGACACGCCGGACGAAGTGAAACCGGGAGATGAGTCCCACTATCTCGTCGTGATCAACCATCACGAGGCCCGCTTGTTTCGCACGCTGATGCGCCTGTCCCAGCCTCAACAAATCCTTCCCCACGATCCCGACGGGTACTTTCACCACGCGCAAGACTCGAAGGAAATTTCGCGAGGTAAGGAAAAACCTGATCCCAACACCTTCTTCGAGCCAATAGCCAAGGCCCTGGCGGGCGCGAGCTCGATCTTGATTTTCGGCAGCGGCAGTGGACACAGCAGTGAAATGGAACAATTCGTCGCATGGCTTAAGATTCATCACGCGGCATTGGCCAAGCGCATCAGCGCAACGCTGGTGATCGACGAGCATCACTTGACCGAACCCCAGCTGCTCGCCAAAGCACGGGAGTTTTACGCGACTGCATGATTTCCTGGTACCCGTGAGGTGGACTCATTGACGTTGCACCCACGTGGCCGTACTCAAGCGCACCGTTTGGCAATACGTAACGACATTGCTCCCGGCTCTCGCCGCGAGCATCTTGTGAGTCGCACCTGCCGACATTGCCTTCGAGTTTCTTGACAACATACCAACCAGTCGGTATGTTCGCGTCATGAAGACAGCCGTCGCCCCAAAACCGCCCGGAGTTGGGGCCCGCGCAAAGGTGCTGGCTGCTGCCTTGTCGCTGATTCGCGAAAAGGGCTATTCGTCAACGTCGGTGGACGACCTCTGCACTCACGCGGGCGTCACCAAGGGTGCGTTCTTCCATTACTTCAAGAGCAAGGATGCGCTGGGCGTGGCCGTGGCGAATCACTGGTCCGACATCACCGGTGCGTTCTTCGCAACCGCGCCGTACCACCAGCATGGCGATCCACTGGATAGGGTGCTGGGCTATCTCGACTTCCGCAAGGCGATCCTGCAGGGAGACCTCGCCGAGTTCACCTGCCTCGTCGGCACGATGGTGCAGGAGGTCTACGACAGCAATCCGGCCATCCGCGCAGCGTGCGAGGCGAGCATCAGTGGGCATGCCGCCAAGGTGGAATCGGACATTGCCGCGGCCATGAAGCGTCATCGCATTCGTGGCCCGTGGAGCGCGGAGAGCCTGGCGCTGCACACGCAGGCGGTACTGCAGGGGGCTTTCATCCTGGCCAAAGCCAAGGGCGACGCAGCGGTGGCGGCGGCAAGCATCGATCACCTGCGCCGTTATATCGAGTTGTTGTTTCAAACCCCAAAACGCAAATCGGAGAAGACGTCATGAACACCAGCAATACGTATCTCGCCGTGTTCCTTGGCAGCAAGACGAGTAAACAATGGCTAGCCTGGGAGGCCCTTTCCGAAGGCGCGCGGCGCACTCGGGAGCAACAAGGCATGGCGGCCTGGCATGCGTGGGTCGACAAGCATCAAGCCGACATAGTGGACATGGGCGGCCCACTGGGCAAGACGAAGAAGGTGACAGAAGCCGGTATCACCGACATCAACAATCACATGGGCGCCTTCACCGTCGTGCGCGCTGACTCGCATGAAGCGGCTGCCACACTCTTCGAAAATCACCCTCACTTCATGATTTTCCCGGGTGAGTGCGTCGAAGTCATGCCGGTATTGGCCATACCGTCTGCAGCGTAATCATGCGATTCATGATCTTCGTCAAGGCCACGCCCACCTCCGAAGGCGGTCAGATGCCTACCCAGGAATTGCTCCGGGCCATGGGCAAGTACAACCAGGAACTCATCGCGGCAGGCGTCATGCAGGATGGTGGTGGACTGCGTCCAACCTCCAGGGGTGCTCGCGTGAAATTCTCCGGAACGGATCGCAGTGTTCAAATGGGCCCGTTTGCCAACACATCGGAATTGGTGGCCGGGTACTGGATCTGGACGTGCAATTCGCTGGAGGAAGCGATCAGCTGGGTGAAGCGTGCGCCCAACCCCATGCCCGAGAATTCCGAGATCGAAATCCGGCCGTTCTATGCGATGGAGGATTTTGCGGGAGCAGCGTAGGCACAGGTGTAGCCGAAGATCGAGTCGGTCGTGATGGCAACCTGCTCATCGATTGACCCCCGCCGCCTTCAGGTGCGCCTCGCGCACCTTTTCCCGCAGACTTGATGGCTCCAGCACTTCAACCTCGGATCCGTGCTTCATGATCTCCAGCAGCAGTTCGCGATCGTCACGATAGGGCAGCTCCATTGTGTAGCGCCCGCGACGGTCACTCGAGCTGCGCTGTTCCGGATGCCAGATTTCCGACTTCACCCATCGCGCCCGTTCCGACGAAAAACGCAGCGTGGCCCATTGCACGTCGTTGCCGCGAACAATGCCGTAGCCTGTCTCGATGTATTCCTCGAGCGTGCTTGCAGGCACCTCACGCGCATCGTCCTCCAGCACCGTAAGCGCGCGAATGCCGTCGATCGCGAAGCTGCGCAGGTCGTTGCGCAAATGACACCACGCATCGAGGTACCAATTCTCCCGATAGTGGACGAGACGTTGTGGCGATATTTCATGCGTCGACGTTTTGTCGGTGCTCCTCGCGTAGTAGTCGATGCGCATGCGACGGCGCTTGATCGTGGCGCGACCAATCTCGGCGAAGTTTTCCAATGGAAGCTTGCGTGGCGCGAACGCCAGCAGGCGCACGCGTTTACGCACCTCGGATGCCGATGCGTCACCGGTGGCGAGCATCGCGTTCAGCCGCGTTCGCAGCGGTGCGATGTGCGTCCCGATCAGGCCACCCTTGTCCAGCGACGCGAGCAGGTGCTCCATCATTACCAAAGCAAACGCCTCGCGGACTATCGAGGCAGCCGTTTGGTCCGGTGGCCCGCGGTACGCACGCTTCCATCCCGGCCGACGACCGCGTACAGGCCCCGCAGCTGGTCTAACTGGGAGCCACGAGCAACGCCGCTGCGCTCGATTTTTCGCAGCGCGGCACGGTCGAGCAGCATGATCACCGCACCGACGAAGAGGCGAGGCGAAAGGCTATGCGCCCTTTTTCCCGCCAACCGAGCTGCCCTTTTTCGACTCCTTCCTGCCCATCTCTTCCTTGCTCAGCTTTACCTTTTTCACTTTCTCGGTCTTTACCTTTTCTTTTTTTACCTTTACCGCCTTGACCTTTTCCTTCTTCACCACCGGCTCGGCGGTTGCCAGCTTGGCCAGTCGCTTTGCCTGCTTGGCGGCGCCATCGAGCAGCTTCCTGGTTTTTTGGTGCTGCCGCCGTGCCTTGAGCATTGATCCATGACTCATTTTATTGTTCCCGATCGATGTAGGATTGACGCACGATAGCAGCAAACCCATTACGCGCCGCGATTGGACCCCTCGCTGGATTCCCGTTGCTTCAGGGGATAACGTCGCATGCGAACCCCTATCTACGTCTCTGAGCACCCTTTTGCTGGCACTGACCATGCCCGCGGCCGCGCCGTACTCCATAAATTTAACGTTCACACCGTCCGGTGCGGGATCGTGCACGACGACGACCCTTTGCGTGCCTTTCAGCTGCGGCGGTTGGCGTGATGTCGCTGGTGCTTGGATCCCTCGGCCTTTTGAGATTCGGAAGGCGGCGCCGCGGCGCCATACTTCGCGAATAGATTCCACCGGTGGCCGCCGCCAAACGCCCTCTCCGGAGCGCGTTTTGTATTGGGCTCCCGACCACTGACGTCATGGCGAGCGCTGTACGTGCCTGTTCTGCAATTCGTCCGCCACGCTTTCCCGCAGCCGTGGCGCACGAGCGATGCGATCAGCGGACGGTAGCAGCATCAACGGCGAGAATGTCGCGTTCGTGTCGCGCATCGAGGACGTGGATGCGAAGGGGTGCGGATGATGCCGGATACGGTGCCTCAGGCGCTGAACCACACCGTGCATCGCGGTATTCGCATGCGAGCATTGTGTGCCGCGTTCAGCGAACATTCGTTCGAAATCACTGGCTCACCCAATGAGCCTCCGGTGCCGCAACATGGGCCACCGCGAGCGAACATTCGAAGTGTTCGCGCTGCAGGACATCGAACCAAGCGGCATCCCCGGTATCGCCATTGATCAACGACCATGACCCGCACACTTTCCAAATCCAGGCTGATGGCGTTTCGCCAATGCCCCAAGCGCTTGTGGCTGCAGATTCATCAACCAGAGCTCGCAACCGTCGACACCGGACGCGAGGCACGCTTTGCCGCCGGCAACAAGGTGGGCGAAATCGCGCGGCAGCTGCAACCCGGCGGTCATTTGATTCCACATGTCGATGACTTCGCCACCGCCCGGCGCAACACCCGCGAGCTACTTGCCACGGATGGCGATGTTGTCCTGTTCGAGCCGGCGTTTTCCGCCGATGGCGCGCTGGCGCGCGTCGACGTGCTGCAACGCCGGGATGGAAAAACGCGGCTGATGGAAGTGAAATCGGCCACCAGCGTCAAGGAACAATATTACGAGGATGTTGCCGTGCAAGTGTGGGTGGTGGAGCGAACTGGCCTGCCTTTGGAAAGTGTCGCCGTAGCGCACATCGACAACACGTTCGTGTATGGCGGCGACGGCAACTATGCGGGACTGTTCCGCGAAGTGGATGTGGCTGCGCAGGTACGACCATTACAGGAGCAGGTGCCGCGCTGGATTGCGAGCGCGCAGCGAATGCTGCAAGGCGAACTGCCGCCTACGACCATCGGTACCCACTGCACGCTGCCGTATACATGCGAGTTCATGGCCTGGTGCGGGCGCAACGAACCGGAATATCCGGTGACCATCCTTCCCCGCGCGACCAAGCTGCATGCGCAGTTGCACGCAGAGGGTTTGCGCGACCTGAAAGACGTGCCCGAAGGACGCCTCACCAACCCGAAGCACGTCACCATCTGGCGGGCGACGACTGCGGGCAAGGCGGAGATTGATCGGAACGTAGCCGCAGCACTTCGAGACCTGCCCTACCCGCGCAGCTACATGGACTTCGAAACCATCGCGCCCGCAGTGCCCCTGTGGAAAGGGACGCGACCGTACCAACGGATACCCTTCCAGTGGTCATGCCATGTGCAGGATGCCGCTGGCGGCCTGGTTGCGCGGCACGCGTTGATCACATCGGGCGACGATCCGCGGCGGCGATTTGCGGAAACCTTGATTGCATGTGTCGCGCCGGAGGGTCCCGTGTTTACATACAACGCAGGTTTCGAGCGCGGTGTGCTCATCGAGTTGGCGCAATTCCTGCCGCAGTTTGAACGGGCATTGCACGATATCGCGGATCGCCTGGTCGATCTGCTCCCCATCGCGCGCAGCCACTACTATCACCCCGCGATGATGGGTTCATGGTCGCTCAAGGCGGTATTGCCGACGATTGCCCCGGACCTCGACTACGCGAATCTTGACGAGGCCGTGCAAACGGGTGGGGATATCGAGGCGACCTTCATGGAAATCATCAGCGCAGGTACAACTGAGGAACGAAAAAACGCGCTGGAGTCGGCGCTACTCACCTACTGCAATCGCGACACCCTGGCGCTGGTGCGATTGGCTGCATTTTTCCAGGACATCAGATGATGAAAGTGGGCAGCCCCAGTGAATTGTCAATGAGCTCGACAGAATCTCTCAGCGGTTAGGAAAGAGAGTCAAAGTCTCGTGGCCTGGCGCCCTCGGTGTCGGATCTACGACCCGTCGTCGCGGCGGAGATGCTCTCGCCACCGGCCCTGACGCACCGGCTACGTCAACCCTTGACACGGGCGGTACGCATGCAATAACGTATACGTTGAAGCACACGTAAAAGCAGCGGGGGACTCGGCAGCGTGCGGTACTCAGCGGAGTCAGGCAATGGTCATCGATGCGGACTGCAACGCAACTGATTTAAGCTCGGTCACGCGCATCGGCAGCGGCCTGCAGCGGCCCGAGTGCGTGCTCTCCACCGCGCGCGGTGACCTCTACACGGCGGACTGGCGCGGCGGCGTGGCCCACATCCATCCGGATGGGGAGCAGACGTTGTATCACTGCGAACTCCCAGGCGGCCGGCCCGCCCGACCCAACGGCATCGCACTGCGCCGCGACGGTTCGTTCCTCTTCGCAGACTTGGGCGCCGACCTGGGTGGCGCATTCGCGCTCGCCCGCGACGGATCCGTGCGCCCCTTTCTCGAGGAAGTCGACGGTCTCGCGCTGCCGCCGTCGAATTTCATCTTCGAGGACAACCGCGGGCGCGTGTGGATCACCATCAGTACGCGACGCATCCCGCGCGCGCTCGGCTACCGCCGCGATATTGCCGACGGCTTCATCGTTCAGGTCGACCACCGCGGTGCACGCATTGTCGCCGATCAACTCGGTTATGCGAACGAAGCAGCACTCGATGCGCGCGGCGACTGGCTCTATGTCAACGAGACTTTTGCGCGGCGCACGTCGCGGTTTCCGCTGCGCGCGGACGGCAGTCTCGGGCCGCGCGAAGTTGTCGTCGAGTACGGCACCGGCGTCTACCCGGATGGCATGGCGTTTGATGAGGAAGGCCACCTGTGGATCGTGTCCATCATCAGCAACCGGCTGCTCCGGGTAGCCCCGGACGGCGCGGTCGTGACGATGCTCGAGGACTCGGATCCCGGCCACGTAGCCTGGGTCGAGCAAGCCTATCTCGCCGGTCAACTTGGCCGGACGCATCTCGACCACGTAAAAAGTCGCGTGCTGCGCAACATCTCCAGCATTGCTTTCGGCGGTCACGATCGGCGCACGGCCTATCTCGGGTGCCTTCTCGATGACGCAATCTATGCGTTCCGCGCGCCAGTTGCCGGCCTCGAGCCCGCACACTGGAACTGGCCAGCATGAATGTGTCAGTCAAGCGCTTCGCTGCGGCCAAGCCGAATCCCCCGTCGGCAGCTGGCAAATCGTTGGCCGAATCTGCGTATCAGACGATGCGCCGCAGAATCCTCGACAACGTTTGGCTGCCCGGATTTCGGACCCTCGAACAGCAGCTCGCGGTCGAGCTCGGCATGAGCCGCACGCCGGTTCGCGAGGCCATGCTCCGACTGCAGAACGAGGGCCTGGTCGAGGTGATCCCGCGGCACGGCATGAGCGTGCTGCCCGTATCCGCCGACGACATGCGCGATATATACGAGATGCTGACAGCGCTCGAAGCTGCCGCCGCCGCGCTCGCCGTGCACCGCGGCCCCAGCGCCGCGGACCTGAAGCCGCTGGAGAACGCCTCGCGTGAAATGACGCGCGCGCTCGACGACAACGACCTCGAAGCATGGGCGTCGGCCGACGAGAGCTTTCACCAGCACCTGGTCATGTTGTCGGGCAATCGCTTGCTGATCGAGGCCGTGCAGAACTGCTGGGACCGCGCGCACCGCGCACGCATGGTCACGCTTCGCATGCGCCCCAAGCCCTCACGTTCGACGCGCGAGCACATGGACGTGGTGGACAAGATCCGCGCCGGCGACGCCCGCGGCGCTTTCGATACCCACCGCGCCCATCGCGAGCGCGGCAGTCGCGAGCTCCTCGCGATCCTCGAACAATACCAACTCAGGAACCTGTGAGAACCTCATGACGACTGCCACCACCGTCCGCGTCCTTTCCATTGCCGTCCTCCCCGGGGATGGCATCGGACCCGAAGTGATCGACGCTACAGTGCCGCTGCTGGAGAAGCTCACGCGCGACGCCCCGTACACATTCCGTTTCGCCACGCATCCGGCGGGAGCGCTGCACTACAAGGCCACAGGCGTCGCGTTGCCCACGTCGACGCTCGACGCCGCGCGCGATGCCGACGCCACGCTTTTCGGCGCCATGGGCTGGCCCGAAATCCGCTATCCCGATGGAACGGAAGTCGCGCCGCAGCTCGACCTGCGCGTTGAACTGAAACTGTACGCAGGCGTTCGCCCGGTGCGCGCGATCCCCGGGGTGGCACTGCCGCTCGCCGACCAGCGCGCAGCAGCGATCGACTTGGTCGTCATCCGCGAGTCCACCGAAGGCCTGTTCGCGTCGCGCGGCAAGGGTGTGGTGACCGACGATCGCGAGGCAAGCGACACGATGGTTATCACCCGCGCCGGCTCCGAGCGCGTGCACGACTTCGCGTTCCGCCTGGCGCAACGCCGCAAGCAACGCGGGCGGCCGGGACACGTGACTTGCGTGGACAAGGCCAACGTTTTCCGCTCGATGGCTTTCTTCCGCAAGGTGTTCGACGAACGCGCCGCGCACTTTCCCGACATCGAGGCGCGCCACAACTATGTCGACGCCACCGCGCTCGACATGATCAGGAAGCCCTGGGACTACGACGTGCTGGTCACCGAAAACATGTTTGGCGACATCCTTTCGGATCTCACCGCCGGGCTCATCGGCGGCATGGGCATGGCGCCCTCGGGCGACATCGGCGACACGCACGCCCTGTTCCAGCCGTGCCACGGTTCGGCCCCCGACATCGCCGGCCTTGGCAAGGCGAATCCCACGGCCACGATCCTGTCGGCGGCGATGATGCTCGACTGGCTCGCCGAACGCACCGGGATCTCGGCGCTCGCGCGCGACGCATTGCGCTTGGAGCGCGCCGTCGACGCGGCCTATGCGGCGGGCAAGCTGACGCCTTTCGAGTTCGGCGGTCGCGACGGGACGACGGCGATCGCCGCGGCGGTCGCGTCGAACCTCTAGGGAGACGGTGGTGGCGAAGCTTCGCGTGCTTGGCGTGGGGGCCGGCTACTTCAGCCAGTTCCAGTATCTCGGCTGGCGCAACATCGCGGATGCCGACTGCGTGGCGATCGTCAATCGCGACCAGGCAAAGGCACGCGCACTGGCCGAACGCTACGGCATACCCGAGGTCTACGGTGACCTCGACATGGCGCTCGACGCCGTGAAGCCCGATCTCGTGGACCTCATCACGCCGCCCGAAACCCACCGCGCATTCGTGGCCAAGACCATCGGGCGTGGCATACCCACGATTTGCCAGAAGCCGTTCGGCACGTCCTACGCCGAAGCGACGGCGATCGCCGAAATGGCCGATCGCGCCCACGTGCCGCTCGTCATCCACGAGAACTTCCGCTGGGAACCGTGGTACCGCGAAGCGAAGCGGCTGATCGATGCCGGGACACTTGGCGCACTGCATTCCATCGCTTTCCGGCTGCGTCCCGGCGACGGCCAGGGCCCACGCGCCTACCTCGACCGCCAGCCTTATTTCCAGCAGATGCCGCGCTTCCTCGTGACCGAGACCGCCATCCACTGGATCGATACCTTCCGCTTCCTGATGGGCGAAGTCGCGGCGGTGTACGCGCGATTGCGTCGCATCAACCCAGCCATCGCAGGCGAGGATGCCGGCTACGTCATCTTCGAATACGCAGGCGGCGCCACCGGGCTCTTCGACGGCAATCGCCTCAACGATCATGTCGCCGCCAATCCGCGGCGGACGATGGGAGAAGCCTGGATCGAAGGTTCTGCCGGAGTGCTGCGCCTCGACGGCGACGCCCGGCTGTGGTGGAAGCCGCACCAGCAGGCCGAATACCTTCACGCCTACGACCGCGGCCCCGACGACACTTTCGGCGGAGGCGCCTGCGAGTGGCTTCAGCGCCACGTCGTCGCGCACCTTGCTTCCGGCGCGCCGCTCGAGAATACGGCGCGCGACTACCTCGCCAACCTGCGCGTGCAGGAGGCGATATACCGCTCGGCGGCCACGGGTCGCCGCGTCGAGCTCGCTTCATTCGACCCACTGCAGCCGGAAATGGTCAGTACCGGCGCAGTTTCCGCATGACCGCACCCTTGGAGGATATGGAAATGAATCGGAGAAAACTCGTGCAGCAAATCGCCGTCGTGGCGGCCGCCTCGGCGTTCCCGTTCGCCAAGGCAGTCCTGGCGCAGACGCAGACGGTGCTCAAGTTCAGTCACACCGATCAACCTGGCGGCGCCCGACAGAAAGCCGCCGAGCTATTCGCGCAGAAGGTCGAGCAGTACACGCAGGGCCGCTACAAGGTGCAGGTGTATCCGGCCGGCCAGCTTGCCAACGACCCCAAGGCAGTCGAGCAGCTGCAGCTGGGAGGCGTCGACTTCACCGTGTCGGGAACCGGAACGTATGCGACCCACATTCCGACGTTGAACCTGACCGCGTTGCCGTTCCTCGTGGAATCGTACGACCAGGGCTGGAAGTTCTACGACGACTCGAAATGGCTCCAGGCCCAGTTCGCCAAGGGACCCGAGAAGGGATTCCGATTCCTCGCGACGTGGGAGGCCGGTTTCCGCAGCATGACGACCAAGAATCCACTGCGCACGCCGGCAGACGCCAAGGGCAAGAAACTGCGCAGCTTTCCCAACGAGATGATGCGCTGGACGCTCGATGCCATGGGCTTCAACGTGGTGATCCTGCCGCTGCCGGAGGTCTACCTCGCGATCCAGCAGGGCGTGGTCGACGGCCAGGAGAACCCCATCGACACGATCTACGCGAACAAATTCTACGAGGTCGCGCCGTACGTGACGCTGACCCAGCATGTCTACAGCCCGATTCCGCTGACGATTGCGGAGAAGACCTGGCAGAAGCTCTCGCCGCCGGATCGCGAGGCCGTGACCAAGGCCGCCCGGGAGGTCGAGACCTGGATCCGCCACGAAATCCGTACCAACGACGACCGCCAGCTCAAGGACATGGAATCGAAAGGTGCGAAGGTCTCGCATCCGGATATCGGACCGTGGCGTGAGGCAGTCAAGCCGGTCTATGTGAAGGCGAAGGAAAAATACGGGGCGGACGTCGAAGTGGTGCTCGCCGATGCTAACGCGGTGCGCAAGGCATTGCCGGCGAAGTAGGCGGCGGACGACTCGCGCAGAACACGATGAAGCTCATTCCACGCGGGCCGCCGGCGCCGGCGTTGATACGGCATTTCGGCGAGCTGGTCGATTGGACCACGGTGTCGTTGGGCGCCGCGATCGTATTGATGGTCTTCACCAACGTCGTGTTCCGCTTCCTCAACATCGAGCTCGCATGGACCGCCGAACT
>JBDTJK010000349.1:0-13429 GCA_039935875.1 Casimicrobiaceae bacterium | reverse complement strand
ACTCGATCATCCAGGCCGTATTGCTCGGTTCGATCTGGGATTACCTGAAACATCCTTCTGCGTTGCCCTGGAACCTGCCGGAAGCGAAGAACTACCACCACAGCTGGAGCTGGCGCGTGGTCTGCTATCTGGGCCGCTGCATCCCGGTACATCGAGGCGCATCCCGGGAACAAGCCACGCTGGCACAGGAAAGGATGCAGTACGTGCTGGACCGTGGCGACGTAATTGCCATTTTTCCGGAAGGAAAGCGCAGTCGCGATGGCCACGTCGACGACCGCGATTTTTCCTATGGGGTCGGGCAATTGCTGAACCAGATTCCGGACGCCAAGGTGCTCTGCGTCTACTTGCGCGGCATTCGCTTCGGGGGCTTCGCGGATTTCCCGCGCATTGGCGAACGCTTCTATCTGCAACTGCAGCTTTTGACCCCGCAGTCCGCCAGTCGAGGTCTGCGCCGCACGCGCGATCTGTCGGCCCAGGTAATCGCGCGGATCAAGGCGATGGAAGTCGATTTTTTCGCCGCACGCGACGCAGGCTGGCTGGCGACCTCCGATACTCGGTGAAATCCTTCGTTGGCAACGACCTGATCGACCTGGCCGCTGCGCACAACCTTGGCCGCACCCGGCAACCCCGCTTTCTCGATCGTGCCCTGACCGTTGCAGAACGCGACCGGATGGCAATCGAGAACCACGGCGACTATGGCTTCGCGCTGCTATGGTCCGCCAAGGAAGCGGCGTACAAGGCGGCCAAGAAGCACGACCTGGCGCTGGTGTTCGCGCCGCGCCGCTGGCAGGTCAATGTCGACTCGCTGGTTTCTTCTGCCGGTGATCGCAAGGGCAGCGTAGTCATCGCTGCTGATACGCACGTCGCCGTCCGCTGGCAGCAAGGCAGCGACTGGCTCCATTGCGTCGCGCTACTGGGGGAGCCACCCAGCCTCCTCGACCAGGCGGTGGCGGTATCGACCGAACTGGAAAGCAGTGGGAATTTTCACCCGCACGAACTTCAGCGTTTTGCCTGCATGGAATCGGACGCTGTGCGAAACCTGGCCAAGCGCTTGTTGCAACATCACGGTATCAGCAAGATCGAAATCCTGCGCGCGTCGAGCGGCGCTGTGCGGTTGCCACCGAAGGTATACGCCGGGGCAACGCCACTGTCCGGCATAGACTTGAGCCTGTCCCATGATGGTCGCTTCGTGGCGGCGGCAATCACTGTGGATCGGGAAGTGATCGGGCCACGTTGACGATCGCCAACGGGCCGCGTGAATCTCGGGATAGCCCTGGCTGGTTTACTTGCTGCGCACTCCGGCAGCGATTCCCGGATCGCGCCGTTCGACCGCGCAGTATGATAGGCCGCACATTGACTGACACGCAAAGGAGGAATGCATGGCCCATTCAGACGACAAGCGCCCGACCGGTTCGACGATGAGTACTGGCGCCCCGGCGCCGAGCGACCTCAATTCGCTGACGGTCAGTCCCGATGGCCCCATCCTGCTCCATGACGTGCATTTTCTCGAGCAGATGGCGCATTTCAACCGGGAGAAGGTTCCCGAGCGCCAGCCGCATGCCAAGGGTGGCGGTGCGTTCGGCACCTTTGAGACCACCGAGGACGTCTCCGCGTATACAAAAGCCGCGCTTTTTCGCAAGGGCACGGCCACCGACATGCTGGCGCGCTTTTCGACGGTGGCCGGCGAGTCTGGCAGCCCGGACACCTGGCGCGACGTTCGCGGCTTTTCACTGAAGTTCTATACCGACGAAGGCAATTACGACCTCGTCGGCAACAACACGCCGATCTTTTTCGTCCGCGACCCGATGAAGTTTCCGCACTTCATTCGCAGCCAGAAACGCTTGCCCGACTCGGGGCTTCGCGACAACCATATGCAGTGGGATTTCTGGACGAACACTCCCGAGTCCGCACATCAGGTGACGTACCTGATGGGCGAGCGAGGCCTGCCGCACACCTGGCGCCACATGAACGGCTACGGATCGCACACGTACATGTGGATCAACGCGGCAGGCAGGAAGTCCTGGGTCAAATATCATTTCCATACCCTTCAGGGCATGGAATTCTTCAGCAATGCCGAAGCCGCGGCAATGGCGGGTAGCGATGCGGATTTTCATCGCCGCGATCTGTTCGGTGCGATCGCACGGCGCGAGCATCCGCGATGGACGATGTCGGTGCAGGTCATGCCCTACGAAGACGCCAGGCACTACCGCTTCAATCCATTCGACTTGACCAAGACCTGGGCGCACCACGACTACCCGCTGATCAAGGTCGGCACGATGACCCTCAACCGCAATCCGGAGAATTTTTTTGCGCAGATCGAGCAGGCGGCGTTCTCTCCGGGCAACACCGTGCCGGGCATCGGCCTGTCGCCCGACAAGATGCTGCTCGGCCGCGCCTTTGCCTACAACGACGCGCAGCGCAACCGCATCGGCGTTAACTTTCATCAGTTGCCCGTCAACCGCCCGAAGGTGAAAGTCAATGCGTACATGTTCGACGGCCATATGACCTACGAGCACAGCGGCAATGCCGCGGTGTATGCGCCCAACAGCAGCGGCCGCAGCTGGGCCGACCACACTGGTCCGGCGGAGGACGGGTGGCAGTCTGACGGTGACATGGTTCGCAGTGCCTATGCGCTGCATGCCGAGGACGACGACTTCGGCCAGCCGGGCACGTTGGTGCGCAATGTCTGGAACGATACCCAGCGCGATCGCTTCGTCGAACAGGTCGCGGGAAGCCTGCTGGGCGGCGTACGCAGCCCCGTCCTCGAGCGCGCGTTCGGCTATTGGAAGAAGGTCGACGCGGGCACCGGGCATCGCATCGAGGAAAGCGTGCGCTCGGGTGGTGCGCGGCGACCCGCGGAAGGGATGGGACAGCGATAGTCGTCCGGCGCCAAAGCTCGCCGGTGTTTTTTTGCGAGCATGACAACGGAGGATGGTGTGGCGCTACCGCGCGATCGCGTGCCGGGGGTTGCGGACTTGTTCCGGATCGCGACCGGTTCGCCTGATCGCTTTCCGGAGAACTCGAGGTTTTCGTGCAGAGCGTGGGTGCTGGCAATCGGCGTGCTGGTGGTACCGGCAATCGTGCAGGCCGGGCGCCGCCGAAGAGCGACCGCCGCGGCGAAACGAATCGCGCATTAGCCGATCGTGCGGGCGGGATGAAGACGATGCACGCGTCCGACGCCTGCGCGAGCGTGCGCACGCAGGGCGTTCAGTATCGTGGCCAGGTCGACGACCTCCTGCAGCGCTGCGCCCGCGATGGCAGGGAGGAAACCGAAGGCGCCCAGGAACATGAGGCCGACACTCAATCCGATCCCGAGCCAGATGCTTTGCAACGCGATCTTCATCGTGCGTTGGCCGACCGCCACGGCGTCCGCGATCTTCGACAGGTCATCGAGAAGGATGACGACATCAGCCGACTCACTCGCCGCGGTGGACCCCTTGGCTCCCATCGCGATCCCCACATCGGCAACCGCCAGCGCCGGCGCATCGTTGACGCCATCGCCGACCATGATGACCGGACGTTGGGTAATCGACCGCAGTATTTCAACCTTGTCCTGCGGCAGCAATTCGGCGCTGAAGTGGGTGATTCCAAGTTGCGCGGCGACATGCCGGGCCGTTTCATCGGCATCCCCGGTGAGCATCAAGAAATTGCTGACGCCCAGCGACGTGAGTGTGTCGATGGTTGAACGGGCGTTATCCCTGAGGCGATCGCTGAGCACGATCGCACCTGCGAATCGTCCATCGACTGCGACGTACACGGCCAACTCGCCGCTACTGATCGGCGTCGCATGCGCGCCGGGGGCGAGCGACGCGACAAATTTGAGCTTGCCGACCACGACTTCCCGCCCATCGATCACGGCCACCACGCCGTTGGTGGCCTCCTCTCTTGCGGTGGTGGCGCCGCGCAGGGCGAGACCCCGTCCGGATGCAGCATCCACGATGGCAGTGGCCAGCGCGTGCGAAGAATAAACTTCGGCGGAAGCGACGAGCATGAAGAGTTCATCTTCGCCGAAAGCAGCGTCGGGACGAACCGCAACCACTGTCGAATCGCCGTGGGTGAGGGTTCCCGTCTTGTCGAACGCCACCGTGCGCGCCCGTGACAGTTGCTCGAGCGTAGCGCCTCCCTTGACGATGATGCCGTGACGCGATGCACGGCTCATTCCGGCCATGAACGCGACGGGTGCGGCAATGAGCAGCGGACACGGTGTCGCCACGACGAGAACCTCGGCGAACCGAACCGGGTCTCCCGACAGCAACCACGCAATGCCGGCGATGAGGAGCGAGAAAGCGGTGAAAGGGATCGCGAATCGGTCGGCGACGCGCACGAGGGGCGCGCGACTCCTGGCCGCCGCTGCGACCAGCGCCACGATGCGTTGATACTGGCTGTCGACCGCGAGCGCGCCGGCTTCCATGACGACGGCGACCTCACCGTTGAGGGAACCGCTGAGCAACGCGTCGTCACGCGTCCGCTCCACCGGGAGGCTCTCTCCGGTCAGCGACGACTCGTCGAACGTGCCAGACTCGGACACAAGTATGCCGTCGACCGGTACGACCTCGGACGGTCGCAGCAGCAGGCGGTCGCCGATGGCGACCGCGCTGACAGGCACGTCCTCGAGTTCGCCATTGGCACCGACCATGCGGTGCGCCAGTTGCGGCGCGCGATCGAGCAGGGCGCTCAACTCCCGCATCGCCCGTCCCGCCGCGTAATCTTCCAATGCCTCTCCGCCGGAGAGCATGAGGACGATGACGAGGCTTGCCCAGTATTCGCCTACGGCGACCGTCGCCACGATCGCCATGATCGCCAGGACATCGATTCCCCACCGGCCCTTGAGCAGGTCTGTCACCATGCCGCGCGACTGAATCGCCGCGATGGCGAGCGCGAACGCACTGATGATCGATTGCGCGGTCATCCATGGTGGGAGCACGCGCTGTCCGCAGCACTCGACCGCAGCGCCCGCGACTGCGACCAACAGCGTGATCGCGACGATCGGGTAGCGGCGAATCGCGCTGGTGATGGCCTTCATGTTTGTCCGCCGCAATCCAATGTCATGCTCACGTTCACTGCGAAGCGCACACTCGGTTCGCGCGGACAATTGGGCGGATTGCGTGCTCGCAGGACGCGCTGGCCCCCGTTGATGAATCGAGCGTGGCACCGCTTCGAACCGCTCGGACGCGTGCCGATGACGGCCGGATGCTTCAGTCTACTATGGAGCATCGGATGGCGCGTTCCATCCTTCGAGTCGCCTAGCGGATTGCGTGCGTCACAAAGGTCGAAAATTCGGGAGACGTTTTCAGATCGAATCCCATTCTCTTTACTTCGGCAAACGCTTGCTCGGTGGTCCAGTCATTTTGCCTTGCTCGACTCAATGCGAGCAGCAGCGCCGCGCGCGCGCCGGTGGCGCAATGAAGCAAAAACGGACCTTTCCTGCTCTTCATCACCGCATCCAGGTCGCCGATCTCGTTTGCTGAGAGCCCGGCTTTGTCGACCGGGATATTGACGTAGTCGAGGCCATGGCCTCTCGTCAGTGTCTCGTTTGACGTCGTGGTTTCGGTGGGCATTCGAAAATCGATGACTGTTTCGATGCCCTGCTGTTTTGCGTCGTCGAGATCCTGCGCGGTCGGTTGTGGGCCGATGAAGACGCCATCTTCGACAGGTTTGAACTGGCTCATGGCAATTCCCTGCAGTCGAGGTAATTTAACCCTGCGGGGTTTCGGTCATCTGACCGCAGTATTTTTCCAGGTTTTCAGGCAGGTGGTCGGGACAGAGGCCGCACTCTTGGTTGCCCGGAACCGCGTAATCAATGAATTTCGGATACGGCAAATCGAGGTTGGCCATGATTTCGCGGAATTGGTCCAGCGTTCGCTCCTGACCGAGTCGTTGATTGCGCTTCTTTTCCTGGGCGATGGAGGAGACGTGCCGATCCTTGTAGTCATGGGCTGGATACACAAGGGTTTCGTCGGGCAAAGGAAACAGCTTTTCATGGACGCTCTTATACAAAGCATCGGCATCGCCGTTCTGAAAGTCGGTACGACCACAGCCTTCGATCAGCAACGCGTCCCCGGTGAAGATCCTGTCGCCGAACCGGTAAGCGAAATGTCCGGCGGTGTGTCCGGGCGTATGGAGCGGCTGCAACTGAAGGTTCCCCACTCGCAACGGCACGCCTTCTTGGATGCCAACGTCGGCACAGGGCAAGCGGTCGAAGGCCGGTGCGGCGATCCTGCTGCCCACCTTGTTTTTCAGTTCGCGCGCAGCCGTAATGTGGTCGGCATGGATATGGGTCTCCAAGCTGTAGGCCAGCGTCAGACCCAGTCCGCTGATTACGGACAGGTCACGCTCCATCGAGACGATCACCGGATCGATCAACACCGCTCGCCCGGTTTCCTCGCAACCCAACAGATACGTGTAGGTACTCGACAAGGGCTCGAACAGTTGGCGAAAGATCATAAGGAATTCTCGTGTAGCTTCATACGACGATATACGGAAGTATAGACTATGGCAATATAGAATATAAGTGAATCATCCATCTCCCGGAAGTCGTCATGACTATTGCTACCGCAAAGCTGGAAATGCACGCCATGCGGCTTGTCGCCACGCACGCCTGCGGCTTACTGAAGGCACTGGCCAATCCAGACCGGCTGCTTTTGCTGTGCCAGCTCAGTCAGGGCGAACAGTGCGTGAGCGCGTTGGAGAACTTGCTCGGCATTGTGCAGCCGACGCTTTCACAGCAACTCGGCGTCCTGCGTGAAGAGCGTCTGGTCAGAACGCGCCGTGAAGGCAAGCATATTTTCTACCGTATTGCGAGCAGGGAAGCATTGGCGGTGATGCAGGTGCTTGATCGGCAGTTCTGCGGCCCGGGCAAACGAAAATGATTGATCGGGCACACTTAACGCCCTGGTCTTCCTTCGCGGGCGGATGTTCGATCGGTGTGACTGCCGCGGGTCAAGTCCGGATGTTGTTGTAAATTCGATTCGATAAATTGAGCGTCTGGTTCCTGTTGTTAGCTGGCGAACACGATGAAGCAGGTTGCAGCGCGCGCAGCCGCAGCCGCCTTCCACTCGTGATACGCGAGGGCTTCAGCGACAGTGGCCGCGTGCAGCACATTGGCTGCTGCGGTGGCAATCCCGGGAGTGTCCTGAATCCTGTTCACCACCGACGACACCGCCGCGTCCCCGAAACCTTTACCTGCTGCCGCGGCATGCAGGTTTCATCGGCTTGCGGCGACCCGCGCGCCGTGTATTCAAGCGGCGACGCACGCCAGCTGCAGCCGGGGTGCGCGCTGGCGTGCGCAAGCTCTCGCGTTGCTCATTTGAATTTGGCCGGCACCGAAAATGGCTTGCTTGCGTCGACCACGAACATGATCAGCGCAGTCAAATCGGTCGTACCGGCATTGAATACCTGCATCGGCATGCCGGGGACATGCCCGTTCATCGTGTGGCCCGCATCGACGTACGCGACGCCGTCCGGTGTCCTCTGGCCCAGTCGCCCGCTGACCACGTAGAACGCCTCGGAGCCGGGATGGAAATGTACCGGCGTCGCTGCCTCGGGGGGGCCGGAACCATAGTTGAGACGCAGCAGGTATTCAGACGCCGTGATCGCCGGCACCGGCCCGACTTCAGCGACCTTGGTCGCGCCGGGCGTCGAGTCGCCCTGGTGTCCGAGCGTAACCACCCAAACCTTACCGGCAACCTGTGCAATCAACGACGTCGTTGTCTCGTAGCGCACCGATGCCGGGTTCCATCCATCGGGACCCACCGCCGCCTTGGCGTCTGCAAGCGCGGGAAAGCTCTCGATGCGCCAATACAGTGGTCCACTCGGCAACTGCTGGACCTTCTTTTGCGCGACCGGCGCGACGACATACTTCTGCGCCATTGCCACGTTCGAGGGCACAGGCGTCACTCCCGTCGCGCACGACGTGAGCAGCAGCGCGGCAGCATAACAGGCAGCGGACACTCGATTCATCGATTCCTCCTCGGGTTTACAGGTCGATTTGCCGAATCGCCGGCCGGCGCATACCATGCATTTCACACGGCGACGAATGGCCGGCAGGTACATCGGCAATCTGGACCTGCTGTGGCTGGAGCGTCCCGATGAAATGCCTACGGATTTCCTATGGAAATGCTGGCCCCGAACGAATGGCAGCGGATTAAGCGGCGCCGGGGGATTGCGGCGTGACAGTTCGAACCCTCGACGCCGGAGTAATCTCCCGAACGCAATTTCAGGTCGGAGCGTGGCGGGTCAATGGAACAGCCAATGAACTGAGCCGTGACGGCCAGACAGTGCGCATCGAGCCCAAAGCAATGGAAGTGCTCATGGTGCTCGCCGGTCACGCCGGTTGTGCGGTCAGCCGGGAGCGGCTGCTCGCCACAGTGTGGCCTGGTGTCGTCGTCAGCGACGAGGTGCTCACACAAAGCATCATCAAGCTGCGCCGGACGCTGGGTGACAACCCTCGATCGCCGGTCTACATCGAGACCATTTCCAAGCGTGGCTACCGGCTGATTGCAGCGGTGCGGCCGGACGCCGAGGTACTCGCCGTACCCGCGGCAATCGACCTCATCAACACGGCGCGACGGTTGCTGCGCCAACGCGCTCCTTTGACGGGATTTGTTGCTGCTCTGACGTTGGCAGCGGCCGTGCTTGCCGTGATTTTGAGCCGCGTGATTTCGCCCCCGACGGTCGACGCCGATGTTATCGCCGTCGCCACGTCTCCGGCGACGCCTACCGTCGGCGTCCTGCCGTTCCAACAGCTCGGCGCCGATGGCTCACAGGCCTACCTCGCGCGCGGCATCCGTGATGCCTTGATCACCGATCTGGCGCAAGTGCCGAGCCTGCGCCTGATCGATGTACCCGGGGATGCGCGGGATGCCGGACCGGCACGAACCGCGCGCTATCTCGTCGCTGGCAGCGTCGAGCACGATTCGTCGACATTGCAGATCGATATTCACCTGATCGACGCCGTATCCAACCAGGAAATTTGGTCGCAACGATTCGAACAACCCGTTGCAGATTCCCTCACGATGCAGATCGAGATCGCCCGTCGAGTGACTTCGATCCTGCCTGGGAAGCTCGCTGCTGTCGCGCGCATGCAGCGCGCCACCAGGTATACGCGCAGCTCGGATGCTTATGACTCTTTCCTGCATGGGCAGGCACTGCTGCTCGTGCGACAGGCAGGCGACAACGATGCGGCCCGCGCCCTTTACAGGAACGCGGTCGCATTGGATCCAAATTTTGCGCGCGCATATGCGGGGCTCGCGATGACCTACGCCATGGACTATCGCTTACGCCCTTCCACCGGCACATCTTCCGCACTCTCGAGGGCAATGGAACTCGCGAATACTGCTCGCCTGATCGACCCGCGCATCCCCGAGGTTTATTGGGCGCTTGCCTTCGTTTGCGTGCAGAGTCGCCACCACGCGCAGGCAATCGGGTACCTGCAGAGCGCGATTGAACATGACCGCTCATTCGCCGACGCCTATGCATTGTTGGGGGGAATCTACACCTATACCGGAGACGCCGCGAAGTCCATTCCGCTGCTGCGCACGGCGATGCGACTCAATCCTGATGGCGGACATCTGTACTTCCTGTTGCTTGGTCGAGCCTACCTGTTCCAGAACGATATCGAGCAGGCGCTGATCAATCTGCGCGAAGCTTCGCGGCGCGATCCGGGCGATCTGGAGACGCGTCTCTACCTCGCCGCGGCTTTGGTGGCGGCTGGCGATCGTCAGGACGCCACCTGGGAGGTCGAGGAAATCCGCATGGCGGATGGCGGATTTTCCCTGCACCAGTGGCTCCAAACCTACCCGTTGAGCAGCATTCGGTATCGCACGAAGCTTGAACAACTGCTTGCGATGGCAGATCTGTAGCAACGGTGCGCCGGTGTCGGCGCCCAGTCACAAAGTGCCCAGACCCTGCTGCGGCTACTGCAATCGGATGATCAACGGCCAGCGGCCGCCTTCGCCTCGGTAACGACCGCGATGAGCAGTGAATCCGGCCCTGCGCGCCGGCGTTCTTGCCAGTGCAATCCGGCTGCAGTAAGATTGCGATTGAGAATGATTCGCAATAATCAATTACGGGACGATGCAGCACGGTGCAGGCAGTCGAAGCGCAACGCCGGCAGCGTCGTTCGCACGCCCATTTCTTGAGGGAATCGCAATCCATGTCGTTTCACATGTCGCTCTCGCTCCGAATGATCGCAGTCGCGTCGCTCGCGCTCTGCGCCAATGTCGCGCGCTCCGCAACCGAAGCGCCGGGAATCGTCGTTTACAACGCCCAGCACGAGAGCCTGACCCGCGCCTGGGTCGAAGGCTTCACGCGAGATACCGGCATCAAGGTGACCGTACGCAATGGCGGTGACAGCGAGTTGGCCAATCAGATCATTCAGGAAGGCGCCGCTTCGCCTGCGGATGTCTTCATCACCGAGAATTCACCGGCGATGGTGCTGGTGAACAGTGCGAATCTGTTTGCGCCGATTGACAGCGCCACGCTGGCGCAGGTGCCGCCCGACTTTCGGCCCGCGCACGGCAACTGGATTGGCATCGCCGCGCGTTCGACGGCGTTCGTCTACAACAAGGACAAGCTCAAGCCCGCCGGACTGCCCAAGTCATTGCTCGACCTGTCGGCGGCACAATGGAAGGGACGGTGGGGCGCATCGCCTTCGGGCGGCGATTTCCAGGCCATCGTCAGTGCGCTGCTCGAGATCAAGGGTGAGGCCGTGACGCTCGCATGGCTCAAGGCGATGAAGCAAGGCGCGATCGCCTACCGCGGCAACGGCAACGTGATGAAAGCCGTCAATGCCGGCCAGGTCGATGGCGGCGTCATTTACCACTATTACTACTTCGGCGACCAGGCGAAGACGGGCGAAAACAGCAACAACGTCGGTCTTTACTATTTCAGGCACCGGGACCCCGGGGCATTCGTCAGCATCTCGGGTGGCGGCGTGCTGGCTTCCAGCAAGCACAAGGACCAGGCGCAAGCGTTCCTCAAGTGGGTCGCGGGCAAGGGTGGCCAGGAAATCCTGCGCACCGGCAATTCGTTCGAATACGCGGTGGGCGTTGGCGATGCATCGAATCCGAAGCTCGTTCCCCTCGCCGAGCTCGATGCCCCTCACGTCGATGCATCGCGGCTCGACAACCGCAAGGCCATCGACCTGATGACGCAGGCGGGATTGCTGTAGCGGCAATCTCCGCGATCGCAGCGGACATTCATGGTCGCCAGCGCCCCGGGCCTGCGCAACGCCGCGACGCCGATGCCGGCGACACTGTCGTTGCGCGCGTGGCGCGGCAGCCACCGTGTTTCCTGGCTCGTTGCGGCGGCCGTCGCCGTGTCGGCGATGGCGCTGGTGCCGTTGGGCTTCGTGACGTGGGCGGCTGTCGAGACCGGCTGGACGGCGGCGTCCGCGTTGATCTTTCGTCCGCGCGTCGGCGAGCTCTTCGTCGACACCACGCTGCTAGTGGTGCTGACAATGCCGATCTGCACGGCACTTGCGCTCGCACTGGCGTGGATCACCGAGCGGTCGACTGTCCCGGGCCGGCGATGGTGGAGGTTATTGGCGGTGGCGCCACTCGCTGTCCCGGCGTTCGTACAGAGCTACGCGTGGGTGAGCCTCTTTCCATCGATGCATGGGCTCGCCGCCGCGGTGCTGGTTTCCGTGCTCGCCTATTTTCCATTCATCTACCTTCCAGTGGCGGCGACATTGCGGCGACTCGACCCGGCATTGGAGGATGTGGGGAGATCGCTGGCGCAAAAGCCATTCGCCGTCTACCTCCGCGTCGTGCTGCCGCAGTTGAGGCTCGCGATCTGGGGTGGTGCACTGCTGGTCGGCCTGCATCTGCTGGCCGAATACGGGCTCTATGCGATGCTGCGTTTCGATACGCTCACCACCGCCATCTTCGACCAGTTCCAGGCGGCGTACAGCGACTCGGCAGCCAGCATGTTGGCTGGCGTGCTGGTGATTTTCTGTCTCGCGTTCCTCGCGCTGGAAGCGTCGACACGCGGCCACCAGCGCTATGCACGCGTCGGCGCCGGCAGCGCGCGCCTGCCGCAGCACAAGGCGACCGTTGGCGTCGGCGCCGCTGCTTGCGTGTTGTTGCCCGTCGTCACGGCCACGCTGTCGATAGGCGTTCCCATGGTGACGCTGGCGCGCTGGCTGTTGTCCGGCGGAATCACGATCTGGGATTCGGGCGAACTCGTGTCGGCGCTGTGGCAAACGCTCGGCTTAGCCGCTGTGGGCGCCTTGATCACGACTTGCGCCGCGATCCCGATGGCGTGGCTGTCGGTGCGCGCACCAGGTCCGCTGCAGCGTGTGCTGGAAGCGCTGAACTACGTCACCGGGTCGTTGCCTGGCATCGTCGTCGCGCTCGCGCTGGTCAGCATCACCGTCAGGGTTGCGTTGCCGCTGTACCAGACGTTTGCCACCGTGCTGCTCGCCTACCTGCTGCTGTTCCTGCCGCGCGCATTGATCAGCCTGCGTGCGGGCATCGCGCAGGCGCCCGCCGACCTTGAGAATGTCGCGCAGAGCCTCGGCAGTACGCCGGGGCGCGCGCTGTGGCAGGTGACGATGCGCCTGGCGGCGCCCAGTGCAGCCGCCGGCGCCGCGCTGGTATTCCTCGGCATCGCCAATGAATTGACTGCGACGCTGCTGCTTGCGCCCAACGGTACGCGCACGCTGGCGACGGGTTTCTGGGCGCTTGCCGCCGAGATCGACTACGCCGCTGCCGCACCCTACGCGGTGATCATGATCCTGCTCTCGCTGCCCGCCACTTGGTTACTCTACGACCAGTCAAGACGCGTGGCTGGTCGATGAGCGCGCTCGAACTGCGGGGTGTCGGCAAGCGTTATGGCGCGATCCAGGGCGCGAAAGACGTGGACCTCAGCGTGGCGAAGGGAAGCCGCACTGCCATCGTCGGTCCGTCCGGATCAGGGAAGTCGACGTTGCTGCGGCTCATCGCCGGATTCGATTCGCCCGATACCGGCACGGTGACCCTCGACGGCAAGCTGCTCTCCGACGGGCCGCGGATGGTTCCTGCGCACCAGCGGGTCGTCGGATTCGTGCCGCAGGAGGGGGCGCTGTTTCCGCACCTCAGCGTCGAGTCGAACATAGCCTTCGGCATCACCGGTGGGGCGGCCGCGCGCGCGTTGCGCGTGCTTGAGCTGATGGACCTCGTCGCACTGGATCGCACGCTGCTGCGGCGCTGGCCGCATGAACTGTCCGGCGGCCAGCAGCAGCGCGTCGCGCTGGCACGTGCGCTCGCACACAGGCCGACGCTGATGTTGCTCGACGAGCCGTTTTCCGCACTGGATACCGGGTTGCGCGCGGCCACGCGGAAGGCGGTCGCGCAACTGCTGTCCGCTGCGGGCATCACGACGATTCTGGTGACGCACGACCAGGCGGAGGCGTTGTCCTTCGCCGACCAGCTCGCGGTGATGCGGGATG
>JBDTJK010000348.1:0-3168 GCA_039935875.1 Casimicrobiaceae bacterium | reverse complement strand
ATTGCGATCCCTTGTCTCCGATCCCTTTGTTTCCTTGCGGTTAGGCGGATTGCCGCGAATTATCGGCAAATAACCGCTAAAAAGTCAAAAAATTTCCCAGCGTCATGATCTATCGGCGCACGCTGATACGCGAACTCACAGCCACGGCGTTCGGGTTGTTCCTGATTCTGCTGGGGATTTTGTTCGCAAACCTGGTGTTGCGCCTTCTGGCGCGCGCCGCTGGTGGAACGATTGCGGCCGATGGAATTCTCGCGCTTCTCGGCTTCAATGCCGTCTTCTACCTCAATATCCTGCTGTCGGTGGCGCTGTTCCTGACGGTATTGCTTACTTTGTCACGCTGGTATCGCGACAGCGAGATGATCGTCTGGTTTACCTCAGGACAGCCGCTGACGGCGTCATTGCGGCCGATCCTGTTGTTTTGTGTGCCGTTCCTGATCGCGATCATCGCGCTTTCGCTGTTTCTGTCACCTTGGGCCGAAAGGAGAAAGCTCGAGTACGAGCAGCAACTCGAACAGCGCGACGAGGTGACCGTGCTCGCGCCCGGCCTGTTCAAGGAATTCAAGCGCGCCAAACTGGTGGTGTTCGTCGAAAGCGTCGACACTTTCACCAACACGATCCACAACGTATTCCTGCATTCGATCGGTGACGCGCACGACGAGACCACCGTCGCTCGCACGGGCCGCCTCGAGGAAGCCAGCAACGGCGATCGCTTCATCGTTCTCGGGCAGGGCCGGCGCTATGAAGGAAAACCCGGCACGCCCGAGTACCGCGTCGTCGAATTCGACAAGCTGGCGCGAAGGATCGAGCCGGCCGAGGCGCGCGCGGTGACCCTGTCGTTCAAGGCGATCTCCACCGCCGAACTGATGCTGATTGCCGATCCGCGCGAACGTGCTGAACTGTTCTGGCGCTTGTCGGTGCCGATCGAGGCGCTGGTGCTCGTGCTGCTCGCCATTCCGCTCGCCTACGTCAATCCGCGCATGGGTCGCTCGTTCAACCTGATCGCCGCGGCCTTCATGTACATGTTGTACTCGAACTGCCTCAATATCGTGCAAAGCATGATCGCGCAGGGACGCCTCGACTTCTGGGTGGGTCTCGCGGTGCCGCATGTGATCGCGTTGCTGCTGGTCCCGGTGCTGTTCCGCCAGCAGCTTTCGGTGACCGGACTGCTGCGGGGCCGCCGTCGCCCGCAGGCGGCGACAGGCGGGTAGGCGATGCGACTGCTGCGCCGCTACCTCGGCCGCGAGGTCCTGCTCGCCACGCTGTTGATCTTCGTGGCGCTGATCATGCTGTTCGGCTTCTTCGACCTGATCCAGGAACTGTCGGATGTCGGTCGTGGCGGTTACACGTTCACCACGGCGCTTATGTACGTGGCACTGCACCTGCCTTCGCGGATGTACGAGCTGTTTCCGGTGGCCGCGCTGATCGGCACGCTGTTCGCCATTTCACAGCTGGTGGCCAATTCGGAATACACGGTGATGCGCGCGTCCGGCGCGTCGATGTCGCAAGTCACCTGGTCGGTCGTGCGCATCGGAATTCCGCTGGCGATCGCGACGTTCCTGGCCGGAGAGTTCGTCGCGCCGCCCGCCGAGCGCCTCGCGCAGACGCTGCGCGCCAGCGCTCGCGGCGGTTCGACCGAAGTCGTCGCACAGCAGTTCGAAAGCGGGTTCTGGTTCAAGCAGGACCGCAGCTTCGTCAACATCCGCTCGGTGCTGGCCGACATGACGCTGATGGGCGTGCGCATCTACGAATTCGACGCGGACTCGCGCTTGACACGCGTGCGCAACGCCGAATCGGGACATTTCGACGCCGAGCACAACGAGTGGCAGTTGCGCAACGTGCAGACGACAGTGCTCGACGCGGACCGCACGCACGTGGAAACCACGCCGCTGTGGATGTGGAACACCGTGCTGCGCCCATCGATCCTGACTGTCTATACAGTCGCGCCGGAACGGCTGCAGCTCGATGCGCTGTACGACAACATCAAGGTGCTGTCGGGCAGTTCGCAGAAGACGTCGCGCTTCGAGATCGCGTTCTGGAGCAAGGTCTTCTATCCGGTGTCGGTGATCACGATGATGATCCTCGCGCTGCCGTTCGCGCACTTCCAGCGACGCGCAGGCGGCGTAGGCTTTCGCATCTTCATCGGCACGATGCTCGGCCTCGCGTTCTTCCTGATAGGGCGGCTGTTTTCCAACCTCGGCGTGCTCAACGACTGGCCGCCCCTGTTCAGTGCGGTCACGCCGCTGGTGTTCTTCATCGCGGTCGCGGCGGCGATGATGTACTGGACCGAGCGCCGCTAGAAGCACACGCTGCAACGCACAGCAGGCCCGCTGCAAAGCAAAACCGGCGCATGCGGCGCCGGTCTCGAGGCTTTCGCCGCGCGCGCGGCATGCGCAGCGGCAACCGCTAGGCGGCCACCTGCTCGTTGGCCACCACGTTGGCGAACTTGTCCTGCTTGGCGCCCTTGACGGTGAACTTCACCGTGCCGTCCACCAGCGCGAACAGCGTGAAGTCCTTGCCCATGCCGACGTTGATGCCGGGATGAATCGGCGTGCCGCGCTGGCGGATGATGATACCGCCCGCACGGATCGCTTCGCCGCCATACACCTTGGTGCCGAGCCGCTTGGAATGCGATTCGCGGCCGTTGCGCGAACTGCCGCCTGCTTTTTTGTGTGCCATGAATGGTCCTTATCGCCGATCGCGGAGGAGCGTCAGCCGACGATCGCTTCGATCTTGAGTTCGGTGAAATTCTGCCGGTGTCCCTGATGCTTCTGGTAATGCTTGCGCCGGCGCATCTTGAAGATCTTCACTTTTTCGCCGCGCCCGTGCGCGACGACGGTGGCTGTCACCGTGGCGCCGGCAAGCATCGGCTGTCCCAGGCGGACGCTTTCGCCTTCCCCGACCATCAGAACCTGATCGAGAATCACACTCGCGCCCACATCCGCCGGCATCTGTTCTACTTTGAGTTTTTCGCCGGGAGCAACCTTGTATTGCTTGCCACCGGTTTTTATGACCGCGTACATGAGTTGAAACTCCTAGTCTTCGGGTTACTCGTCGCGCAAGCCGCGCCGGCAGGACGCATTGCCGGCCGCTTCGGCTTCGAAACGTCAAAAGTCTTGAAGTATAACGGCTTTTAGACGTCACCGTCAATAATGGCCGACGCTCCCAACC
>JBDTJK010000347.1:0-4764 GCA_039935875.1 Casimicrobiaceae bacterium | reverse complement strand
CTTGCAATAAAAGCTGATCGCGAGGGGACGGCATGCGCGCAACACCCAAATTCACGCTGAGCATGGTGGCGCTGGCACTTGCGCTGCCTGGCAGCGCGTACGCATTGGGCCTTGGCAAACTGACCGTCGACTCGGCGCTGGGGCAACCGCTTTCTGCTCGCGTCGACCTCACGTCCGCCACGCGCGAGGAAGTCGACACACTGACGGCCCGCGTCGCCGATCCGTCGCTTTATCGCCAGAACAACCTTACCTACCAGGCGGCACTCGCCCGCGCACGCGTCGCAGTCGAGACCGGCAGCGACGGCGTGCCTTACCTGCGCATTTCGTCGTCGGTGTCCGTGCTCGAGCCGTACCTGGACCTGATCGTCGAAGTCAGCTGGGCTTCCGGCCGCGTGGTGCGCGACTACACGCTGCTGCTCGATCCCCCGGGCGTCAACACCGGCGGCAACGTCGAACCGGTGACACCGATGCGCCAGGGTACCGGCGCGGCCGCACCGGCTTCGCGCGGCACACCCGCATCGCGCGCCAGCACCGCGCCGGCGACGTCTGCTGCGCCGCGTGCGCCGGGCGAGGGATACACAGTCAAGCGCGGCGACACGCTCGCCAGGATCGCCAGCGAGAACAAGCCTGCCGACGTGACGCTCGACCAGATGCTGGTCGCCCTGTTCAAGTCGAATACCGATGCGTTCGCCGGCAACAACATGAACCGGCTGCGTGCCGGGGCGATCATGACGATCCCGGATGCCGCAACGGTGACGGCCGAACCCGCCACGGATGCGCAGAAGGTGGTGCGCGTACAGGCCAGCGATTGGCGTGCATATCGCGATCACGTCGCTGCGGCGGCGCCGGAAGCCGGCGCTGAAGGCACGCGGACCGCGGCAGGCAGCATCGGCACTGCGGTGCAGGAAAAGACACCGGCGGTCGCGCCAGGCAGCGACCGCCTGCGTGTGTCGCGCGAAGCACAAGGGAAGGGCCGGGTCGCCGAGGATGCGGTCGCACGCGACAAGCAGCTTGCCGAAGCGCAGTCGCGGATCGGGCAGCTCGAAAAGATGCTCGCCGATGCGCAACACGCGGTAGACATAAAGAACCAGACGCTGGCACAGGCGCAGAACCGCGCCGATGCCGCCAGCGGCAACGCACCGTCCACGCCGCCATCGACGCCCGCGCCGAGCGCAATCACGCAGGCGCCGTCGACGGCACCGGCAATCACGCCAGTGCCAACTCCGGTGGCGCCAGCGAACACGCCGCCGGCGGCCGCGATCGCGACGCCGCCCGCACCATCCGCATCGACGCCGCCGACCACGACACCCGATACGTCGGCCACGCCGGCGACGGCACCTGCAACGGACGCGGCCAAGGCACCCGAACCGGCAGTTGCCCCGGTCGTCGTGCCGAAGGCTGCACCGAAGGCGACGCCGCGACCCGCGCGCCCGGCTCCGTCGTTCTTCGACCAGCTGACGGACGCCATTCCGCTGTGGGCGCTGGGCGTCGCGATCGCCGCGATCCTGGGCCTCATCGCGCTGCTGGTTTCCTCACGCCGGCGCAAGACGACCAAGTTCGAGGACAGCATCATTTCCGGCACCGACATCAAGACCAACACGGTGTTCGGGTCGACCGGCGGAGGCGTCGTCAACACCGGCGACAATTCACTCGCCAGCGACTTCAGCCGCGAGGGACTCGGCAACATCGACACCGATGAAGTCGATCCGATCGCCGAAGCCGAGGTCTATCTCGCCTACGGACGTGACGCGCAAGCCGAGGAAATCCTCAAGGACGCGCTGAAGAAGGATCCGCAGCGCCAGGAAATCTACCTGAAACTGCTCGAGATCCACGCGCAGCACAACAAGCCGTCCGCATTCGAGACCGTTGCCGCCGAGCTGTATGCGCAATGCCATGGGCAGGGTGAGATCTGGCAGAAGGTCGTCGCGCTGGGCCGCCAGCTCGATCCCAACAATCCGATGTTTGCCGAAGGTTCCGCGAACGTCGCGCCGCGCGCGGCCGTGTCCGCCGCGGATGTAGATGCGTTCACCATTGGTCCCGACCTGACGCTGCCGCCAAAGCACGGTGGTGGCGGCATCGACATGCAGCTCGACGACGAGATCACGGTGTCGCCGACTTCCGGCGTCGCAGCGCGGCCGAAGACGCCGGCCGACATCCTCGCTGGCGCCGATCGCGCAGTGGAACGCAGCTCAAGCGAGACGATGGGCGATCGCGCGCGCGCGACGTCGGCGTCGATCGCCGCCGCAGCGGGCGCCGCAGCCGGTGTCGCCGCGGCGCGCACGATGGATGCGGGCAAGATGGATCTCGATTTCCATCTCGACGACAGCGACAAGCCGGCACCGATTCGTGCGCCTGCGCCTGCACCGGTCGCACGCACGCCCTTGCCGGTACTCGAAACGGCTGGCGCCACCGCGCCATCCGGCACTTCCGATCGCCTGGCGCGTCCCGCCGCCGCGCTCGAGCTCGACAAGCTCGACCTGTCGTTCGATCCGGACAAGGCCACGTTCGAGGATCCGACGCCGTCGGTGCTCGATGGACAATGGCATGATGCCGCGACCAAGCTCGACCTGGCGAAGGCTTATCAGGAGATGGGCGACGTCGAAGGCGCGCGCGAAATCCTGCAGGAAGTGCTGCATGAGGGCGACGAGCAGCAGCGCGGTGAAGCGCAGGCGCTGCTGTCGAAGCTGGGCTGATACGCGAATTGGGTCGAAAACGGCGGCGGCCACGGGCCGCCGTCTTTTTTTGTCTCGGGAGATGTGCTCGATGAACGCTGCGGCCGCGCCGTCGTGACCCGCTATGCGATGGCGGTCGAATACGATGGCCGCGCTTTTTGCGGTTTCCAATCGCAACCGTCCGCGTGCGGCGTGCAGGATGCGCTGGCGGCGGCAATCGGCGCGATCGCCGCCGAGAAGGTGACCGTTGTGGGCGCCGGCAGGACCGACGCCGGCGTGCATGCGACTTCGCAGATCGTGCATTTCGACGCGGACACGCAGCGCCCCGACAGCGCATGGACGCGCGGCGTCAACGCGTTGCTGCCGCAAGCAGTCGCCGCCCTATGGGCGACGCCCGTGCCCGAGCCATTCCATGCGCGGTTCGCCGCACACGCGCGTCATTACACTTACCTGCTGCAGAACCGCGCGCAGCGCGCGGCGCTCGATGCCGGGCGGGTGGGCTGGTACCATCGGCCGCTCGACCTTGCCGCGATGCGCGAGGCCGCCGCACTGGTCACCGGCACGCACGATTTTTCGGCATTCCGCGCCGCGCAGTGCCAGGCGAAAACGCCGCTGCGCAACCTCTGGCGGTGCGAGATCGCGCAGAGCGGCACGCTGTTTCGCTTCGAATTTTCCGCCGACGGATTCCTGCACCACATGATTCGCAACCTACTCGGCGCCTTCATCGCCGTCGGCAGCGCAGGCAAGCCACCGGCGTGGATGGGCACGCTGCTCGCGGCGCGCGAGCGTGCGCGAGGCGCAGCCACGTTCGCCGCCGATGGCCTGTATTTCTGTGGCGCCGACTACGCTGACCACTTCGGCCTGCCGCCGACGCGGCGCGACGTGGTCGACTTGGCGCCTGCATGACGCGAATCAAGATCTGCGGCATCACGCGCCCGGCCGATGGCGTCGCTGCCGCACGCGCGGGCGCCGACGCGATCGGTCTGGTGTTCTGGGACGGCACGCCACGGCGCGTCGATTTCGATGCCGCGCGCGCCATTGTCGCCGCGCTGCCGCCGATGGTCAGCGTCGTCGGATTGTTCGTCGATCCGTCGGCCGCCGAAGTGAATGCGGCGCTGGCCGCGGTGACGCTCGACCTGCTGCAGTTCCACGGCAGCGAAAGCGCGCCGTTCTGCCGCACGTTCGGCCGACCCTACCTGAAGGCCATCGCCGTCAGGGATGGCGTCGATTTGTTAAAATGCGCGCAGGCCTACGACGATGCAGCGGGCTGGATCTTCGACGCGCATGTTCCGGGCGACCTGCCTGGAGGCACCGGGCAGCGGTTCGACTGGTCGCGCCTTCCGCATGGCACGGCGCGCCCGCTGGTGCTGTCGGGTGGCCTGGACGCAGCCAATGTCGCGCAGGCGATCGACCAAGTGCGGCCCTACGCAGTCGATGTGTCCTCGGGCGTGGAAGTGCAGGATGAAGCCGGCAAGCCGCGCCGCGGCCTGAAGGATCCGGCGCGGATCGATGCTTTCGTGAAGGCGGTGCGCCATGCAGATGACTGAACTTCGCTATGATCTTCCGGACGCGCGCGGCCATTTCGGGCCGTACGGCGGCGTGTTCGTCGCCGAGACGCTGATGCGGGCCCTCGGGGAATTGCTGCAAAGCTACGCGCGCTATCGCGAGGACCCCGCGTTCATCGCCGAATTCGCCGACGAGCTCGAGCATTACGTCGGCAGGCCGTCGCCCGTCTATCACGCCAAGCGCTGGTCGTCGATGCTCGGCGGCGCGCAGATCTGGCTGAAACGCGAGGATCTGAATCACACCGGCGCGCACAAGATCAACAATTGCATGGGCCAGGCGCTGCTCGCGAAAAGGCTCGGCAAGCAGCGCGTGATCGCCGAAACAGGGGCCGGGCAGCACGGCGTGGCGACTGCCACCGTTGCCGCGCGCTTTGGCATGGAATGCGTCGTCTACATGGGCTCGGAGGACATGCAGCGGCAGGCGCAGAACGTGTTCCGCATGAAACTGCTGGGCGCGAGCGTGGTGCCGGTCGAATCCGGCTCGAAGACGCTGAAGGACGCGCTCAACGAGGCGATGCGCGACTGGG
>JBDTJK010000346.1:0-2517 GCA_039935875.1 Casimicrobiaceae bacterium | reverse complement strand
GTCAGTCGCGGCTGCTTTCCCTGTTGCTGCCGGTGCAACGCGCAGCGGAGCGCTGCGGCTGGTTGCGTGCGATGGTTGACGCTGGCGAAATCTATCATCCGCTGCGCTGGACGCCGGCCGAGGCCTTTCAATTTCTTACTGACTTACCGCAACTGGAAGCATCGGGCATTGTTGCGCGCGTGCCGGGCAACTGGCGGGCCGGTCGGCCTGCCCGTCCGCAAATCCAGGCAAGCGTTGGCGGCAAAGCCCCGTCCTGTCTCGGAACAGACGCACTACTCGATTTCAGCATGCAGATGACACTCGATGGCGCGCAACTCAGCGCAGCCGAGATCAAAAAACTACTCGCTAGCGCAGACGGCCTGCAGCTCATCCGCGGACGCTGGGTCGAGGTCGATGGCAAGAAACTGGAACGCATGCTCGAGCGGTTTCGTACGATCGAGCAGGCCGCAGCTGCAGGCGGACTTGCCTTCGGCGCGGCGATGCGTCTGGTCGCTGGCGCATCACTTGGAGACGACAACGCAGTCGTAGCTGATCCCGAGTGGTCGCAGGTCGACGCCGGTCCATGGCTTGCCGAGACACTGAAGGGGTTGCGCGATCCGCAAGTGCTGGCACGTGTGGAACCGGGCACGGAGCTCAAGGCAACGCTACGGCCCTATCAGCAGGCCGGCGTGCGCTGGTTGTATCTGCTCTACCGGCTGGGATTGGGCGCTTGCCTTGCCGACGACATGGGTCTCGGAAAGACCATCCAGGTACTGTCGTTGCTGTTGGTATTGAAAAGAGAGGGGCGAGGCGAGGCAGAAAATGGCATCGGGAGACGCCCGAGCCTGTTGGTCGCGCCAGCCTCGCTGCTGGCGAACTGGGCAGCGGAGATCGCGCGCTTCGCACCGGATCTCAACGCGGTGATCGCGCATCCTTCGAGCATGCCGGCAGCCGAGTTGCGGGCACTCGACGGGCAACGACTCGCTGGTGTCGACCTTGTCATCACCAGCTATGGCGCGCTGCTGCGGCTACCGATGCTGGGGGCCATGTCCTGGCAGATCGTGGTGTTGGACGAAGCGCAGGCGATCAAGAACCCGGGGGCGAAGCAGACGCGCGCGGTCAAGAAGCTCGAAGCGCGCTCGCGCATCGCGCTCACCGGTACGCCTGTGGAAAACCGTTTGTCGGACCTATGGTCCATTTTCGATTTCACGTGTCCCGGGTTGCTCGGCACCGGCAAGGTTTTCTCCTCCTTCGCAAAACGGCTGGCGGATGCCGGGCACTATGGACCGCTGCGCGAGTTGGTGCACCCCTATATCCTGCGGCGCCTGAAGACCGACAAATCGGTGATCGCTGATCTGCCGGACAAGACGGAACTGAAAGCCTACTGCCACTTGAGTCCCGCACAGGCGGCGCTGTACCAGCGCGCGGTCGAAGACCTTGCGGCGAACCTCGAAACCGCTGAAGGCGTCGGACGCAAGGGCATGGTGCTGTCGTTTCTGATGCGCTTCAAGCAGATCTGCAACCATCCTTCGCAGTGGCTCGGTGATGCTGCGTGGGCCGAAGCCGACAGCGGCAAATTCGCGCGCCTGCGCGAAATCGCCGAGGTGATCGCCGCCAAGCAGGAGAAAGTGCTGGTGTTCACGCAGTTCCGTGAAACGACCGAGCCGATCGCGGCATTCCTTGGTGCGGTGTTCGGGCGTGCAGGACTGGTATTGCACGGTGGCACTGCGGTGGCCAAGCGGCGGGAAATGGTGAAGCGCTTCCAGGAGGATGAGCAGACGCCATTCTTCGTGCTCTCGTTGAAGGCCGGCGGTGCCGGGCTCAACCTGACTGCGGCGTCGCACGTCATTCACTTCGATCGTTGGTGGAATCCGGCGGTCGAGAACCAGGCGACCGATCGCGCGTTCCGCATCGGCCAGACCAGGAACGTGCTGGTGCATAAGTTCGTGTGCCGCGGAACGGTGGAAGATAAAATCGACCAGTTGATCGAGTCGAAGCAACAACTCGTCAGAGACGCGCTGGAGGGTAGTGCGGAAATGCTGCTGACTGAAATGAGCGACAAGGCGCTGCTCGATCTGGTCGCGCTCGATATTCATGCCGCGCAGCGGGAAGTTTGAACACGAGAAGGATGGCGATGGGTTCATTTGGATGGAAGCCGTATGTCTCGGTCGCCGAGCGCCGCAGAAAAGCCGAACGCGCCGCGGCCAAATCCAGAGAAAAGGGTCTGTCGCTCTCGCCAGTAGCAGGGGTGCGTGGCGCCATTGCCAAGACCTTCTGGGGAAAGGCCTGGTGCGCCAACCTGGAGCGCTATAGCGATTTCTCGAACAGGTTGCCGCGCGGACGAAACTATGTCCGCAACGGTTCGATAATCGACCTCACGATCGTCCACGGCGAAGTGCGGGCGCAGGTGGTGGGTTCGAGCCTCTACCAGGTCGCGGTAAGCGTCGCATCCGCGCCAAAGAAACATTGGAAGGCGATCGGTGCGGACTGCGCGGGGTCGATTGATTCACTGGTCGAGCTGCTACAGGGGCGTCTTTC
>JBDTJK010000345.1:0-3470 GCA_039935875.1 Casimicrobiaceae bacterium | reverse complement strand
GATGAACTGCGCCGCCGTGGCGCTGCGCGCGCCCCAGTCCTTGAGACGTATGAAACCCATGCCGACGTTCTCGCCCTGGCCGAGGAAGCTGAATCCCGAGATCTGCAGCGCGCCGTCCACCGCCTCGTCCTTCTTCAGCACGTCGAGCAGCGAATTCATCACCACGCCGGTGCGCTGCAACGTGGCTCCGGGCGGCAGCTGCACGATCGCCAGCGCGTAGCCCTGGTCCTCTTCCGGCAGGAAGCTGCCCGGCAGGCGCGAGAACAGGAACAGGCCGACGACCGCGAGCACGACGAACACCACCATCCAGCGCGGCGCGTGGCGCACGGCGCCGCCGATGTGGCCGACGTACACCTGCGTGATTCGCGCGAACGCCGAATTGAAGCGGCGGAACACGACGTTCTTGGCGTCGGCATGCACCGGGGTCAGGAAGCTCGCGCACAGCGCGGGCGTGAACGACAGCGCGAGGAACGCCGATACGCTGACCGATACCGCGATCGTCAGCGCGAACTGGCGGTAAATGATGCCGGTGGCGCCGGCCTGCATCGCCGAGGGCACGAACACCGCCGCCAGCACCAGCGTGATCGCCACCACCGCGCCGGTGATCTGGTGCATGGCCTTCCTGGTGGCCTCCTTCGGCGACAGCCCCTCCTCGCCCATGATGCGCTCGACGTTCTCAATGACGACGATCGCGTCGTCGACGACGATGCCGATCGCCAGCACCATCCCGAACAACGTCAGCTGGTTGATCGTGAACCCCAGCGGCATCATCCCCAGGAAGGTGCCGAGCAGCGCCACCGGAATCACCAGCATCGGGATGATCGTCGCGCGCAGGTTCTGCAGGAATATCAGCAGCACCAGGAACACCAGCAGCGTCGCCTCGGCCAGCGTGATCACCACTTCCTTGATCGAGATCTTGACGAACGTCGTGCTGTCGTAGGGCACGAACCAGGTGACGCCGGGAGGAAAGCTGGACGCCAGTGCGGCCATCCGCGCCCGCACGGCGTTGGCGACGGCGAGCGCGTTGGCACCAGGAAGCAATTGGATCGCGAACGCGCCGATCGGACGCCCGTCGTAACGTGTGTCGAAGCCGTAGCTGCCTGGACCGAAATCGACGCGTGCGACGTCGCCCAGCGTCACGGTCGTGCCATCGGCATTGGCACGCAGGATGACCTTGCGGAATTCGCCGGGAGACGTGAGGCGTCCCTCGGCCGTGACAGGTGCCGTGAAACCCTGGCCCTGCGGCGCCGGATCGGAACCGAGCGAGCCGGCGGCGAACTGCGCGTTCTGTGCGCGTACGGCATTGAGCACCGCGGTCGCCGACAATCCGTAGCCTTGCAGCTTGTCCGGATTGAGCCAGATCCGCATCGCGTATTCGGAACCGAACTGCTGCGTGCTGCCGACGCCCGGCACGCGCGAGATCTGCTCCAGCACCTGCGCACCGACGATGTCGTTGAGGCGATTGCGGTCGATGTCGGGATTGGTGGACTGCACTGCCACCGCCATCAGGAAGCCGGCGTTCGCCTTGGCTACGACGACACCCTGCTGCACGACCTCGCTCGGCAGGCGCGGCGTCGCCAGCGCGACCTTGTTCTGCACCTGGACCTGCGCGATGTCCGGGTTGGTGCCGGTACGAAATGTCAACGTGACGCTGGCGCGGCCAGTGGAGCTCGACTGCGAACTGAAGTAGAGCAGGTTGTCGATGCCGGTCAGCTGCTGCTCGATGACCTGCGTGACCGACTTCTCGGTGGTATCGGCGCTGGCTCCGGGAAACGTCGCGCTGACGGCCACCTGCGGCGAGGCCACCGACGGATAGGATTCGACGCCGAGGTTGAAGATGGCGGCGACGCCACCGAACGTGATCAGGATGGCGATCACCCACGCAAAGACGGGGCGATCGATGAAGAATTGCGGCATCGGCCGGTTACTTTGTCGCGGCGGCAGGCACCTGCGCGGGTGCCGCGGGAACGGTCGGTGCGCTGGCCGGTGGCGTCCACGGAACCGCCTTGGCAGGCTGCCCGTCACGCGCCTTCTGCACACCCGACACGATTACCGCATCACCGGCCGCAAGGCCGCTGGTGACGACGAATGCGCCATTGCGCATGTCGGAGATCGCCACGTTGCGCCGCGCGACCTTGCCGTCAGTGCCGACCACCATCACGTACGCGCCCGCCGTATCGCCCAGCAACGCTGGTTGCGGAATCATGTAAACGGCGTTGTGCGTACCAAGATCCGCCTTGACGTTGACGAACATGCCGGGCAGAAGCTGCCGCTGCGGATTCGCGATCTGCGCGCGCAGGTTGACGGCACCTGTCGCGGGATTCACCTGTGCGCCGGCAAAATCCAGCGTGCCCCTGCCGACGCGCGTGCTGCCGTCGGGAAGGAACACGTCGACGCTCGCCTTGTCCGGATCTGACAGCGTGACGCTACCTTGCTTTTGCGCGGCGCGCATCGACGTCAGGTCGCTGACGCTGATGGTGAAATTGACGTAGATCGGATCGAGCTGCTCGATTGTCGTCAGCAACGTGGCGTCGCCCTGCCCGACCAGCGCACCTTCGGTCACCTGCTGCTGCCCCGCGCGTCCGTCGATGGGTGCCGTCACCGTGGCGAATCCGAGGTTGAGCCGCGCCGATTCGACATTGGCCTGGGCCTGCTGCACCAGCGCGGACGAACTGCGTTCGGTCGACAGCGCTGTGTCGAGTCCCGCCTTGGAGATGAATCCCGACTTGGCGAGGTCTTGCGAGCGTCGTGCGTTGGCCTGGTCGTTGGTGTTGGTGGCCCGTGCCTGCGCGAGATTGGCCTGTGCCGCATCCAACGTAGCCTTGAGCTGCGACGGGTCGATCAGGAACAGCACCTGGCCCTTCCTGACGTTGGTGCCTTCGTCGTAGGTGCGCTTCAGCAGCACGCCAGGTACACGTGCGCGCACGTCCGCACTGCGATAGGGCGACAGGCGACCCACCAGGTCCTTGGTGAATGGTGCGCTCCGTGGCTGTACGTTGACGACGCCAACTTCAGGTGGAGGCGCGACGGACGCCGGTTTCGGCTTCTCGCTGCAGGCCGCGAGGACGAGCAACGCGATGCAGGCCGCAACCACGCGGCCGGACGGACACTTCATGCGTGCAGTTCCGTTCTCCAGGGGAAAGGTCTGACATGTCGCCATGTCATCGGCACGATAGCGCAGCATGGCGGGGATGTCTTGCAACGCCGTCAACGGTCGATGGCGGAATTGCGCAGCACGCCGCGAATTATACCGGAACCGCTCGCGCGCCCTCGCGGGCGGCCGCGCGACCGCCCGCCCCGGGCGTGGCGGCACGCCGACTGCCGTGCGACAGGGCCGCTGAATCGTCACTGCGCCGGCTATCCCGGTCGCACGGCGGGGCATGGCGCCATCAAGGGTAGTTGACGTCGGGCACCGGCCGGTCCTGCGG
This sequence comes from Casimicrobiaceae bacterium, assembly GCA_039935875.1. Taxonomy (GTDB): domain Bacteria; phylum Pseudomonadota; class Gammaproteobacteria; order Burkholderiales; family Casimicrobiaceae; genus VBCG01. The sequence continues at coordinate 42 of JBDTJK010000345.1, read as the reverse complement.
CAGCGGAATGAATCCTTCCTCCAGCGGCACGCGTGCAAACCG
>JBDTJK010000344.1:0-3229 GCA_039935875.1 Casimicrobiaceae bacterium | reverse complement strand
TTACCGTCAACTAATATCTTTAGATTAGAACTCCCCCGCATGCTTACGTTACCTTGAGCGTCCACATTAAGTACGGGAGCCTTACGCAATACATCGGCCGCAGTGCCTCCTTTATTTGTAAGGTCGTTTCCGGCATTATAGACAAGCATTCCAGGATGAACTTCTATGATATTTTTTTTAGCAGAAACTATAATTTCTTTGAGATTGGTAGTTGCCCGATTCAATAAGACAACTGGGATTGAAAGCTTAGGAGTATCTAACTGGACCCTGATTGGCAATATCCTGGTACCATATCCGGTAAACGATATCTCGACTGAATAATCTCCGGGCTTGTCGACTGAAAGACTAAAAGCTCCCTTCTCGTTAGAAAATGTGGAGGCTATGCTATTCTTCAGATTGTCAGAAAGGTTCACTGTTGCATATGACACAGGCTGCGCCGACGAAGAATCCTTGACAATTCCTTCCACCCAATATTTTGGCGGGTCAGTTCGCTGAGCGTGAACGGTGGCACCGAAAAATAAAATGGCTGTAATAAACAGTGCCAGTTTGATTTTACTAATCATATACATTTGTAGTGGGTTTAAAAATTCGGAGGTCATACAATTTTTCATGCCCAAAGAAATGAAGGATTTTATCGCCTTTTTTGCGTTTTAGACGAATGCGGCTAATTAGGATGTGAATAGAACCTTGCGTGGTATGAAACCCGTTAAGAGGTAATTTCCTTGTTTTTATGGTTAGAATGGCTGTTGATCAAAAATGGCCAAAAACATTTGGCTATGTTCATTGTATGGCCGTTATCTAATATTAACCGCTTGCGCTGGCTTTTAATTTTTCAGTTAAATAACGTCGTATAGGGAAGTCTAAAAATTTAAATACCAGGTATGATAAGCTTATGAGTAAGATCACAGAAATAGGAATTACCCATCTTAAATGCGCTATGCCCGGTTTTTCCACCGCTACATAAGTTAAAAATATCCACACGAATGGGTAATGAATCATGTAAAGCGGATAAGAAATATCACCGGAAATTTTATTGATTTTTTGATGCCTGCCAGCTAAACTCGCTCCAGCACCTAATGAAACTATTAGCGGAAGATAAAAAATTACTAAAATAGGTTCGGTTAACCAGTTCCAATGATCGTTATAAGGAGTTAAAAATCCTATCAATAATAAAACACTCATGCCTAACAATCCTAATTTGTTTTTAATGATCCAGTTAGAGCGATATATCAACATTCCCATTAAAAAAGAAAAAGAAATACGAGCTAAACCATCGAAGAAATTTGGGCCACCCCAGCCCCCGGCTAAATTACCTGAATGCCAACCCACATAACAAATGCCGGCAGCCGCTAATAAAACCAGTGGAGCCAGCACTTTTTTATTTGCTTTAAATAAGAAGGTTGCATAGATTAAATTAGCAAGGTACTCCCAAAATAATGACCAACTGGGTGCGTTCAAACTAAATAAATTAAAAAATCGTTCAGGCATTACCGGGTAAGGGATTAAGAAAAGGGACGTTAAGAAAATTAATGCAGTTTTTATAAAGCCACACGTGGGATAAAGATTACTGAAGGGATCAAATAAAAAAGTGAGCAAGCCTAAAACAGAACCTATAATAACTAAAGGTTGCAAACGAATTAGCCTTAGTTTAATAAAAGTGAGCAACCCCATACCTGCTATACGGGTATCGTAAGCATACGTAATTACAAAACCAGATAAGCAAAAAAAGAAATCTACTGCTAAATAACCATGCGCAATGAAATTGTCATTGTAATCGGCTATGGCAATTTCCATAAAGTGAAAAATGACCACCACGATAGCAGCTAAACCTCTTAAGCCATCTAGTATTTCGAAGTGCGGCTTGCTTTTTAGAAGTCTTGAATCTATAGTTCTATCGGGCATGGGCTTTATATTACAATTGTGTATTTACAAAATAACCGTTTTGGTTTTAATAAATCAAGACTACTTGTAACCTGGATATTACGCACCATAGTTTACCACTTATTCCAGGGTAAAGTTTACCAGTGGTTCAGTCTATAGTTTACCAGTTGGAAGGTAGTTGGATGAATTTATTTCAGTCCAAAGTTTACCATTTGCGGATAGATATAGATTGACGTTACGGCGTAAAGTTTACAACTTTCTATGCTGAAGTGGTGTTCTTAATACTACTCCAAAACTCTAAAAAGCCCATTCACCGCCGATGTTACGTATTCCCCGCAAAGAAACGGCGCGGATGGTTTTCACGAGTATTTTTTCAGCACTGCTGCTCCTGGTGGCATTATCTTTAACATGACTGAACCGTCAACTTCTCAGAAGGTGGTGGTTCAGTTCGTTAACAAAACGCAGATCGAAGCCTGTGCTGCGACTGGTACTACTAATAAAATTTCATAACGGAACAGGATATATTCCTAATATCCAGAATTTACCTCTCTTAAATATTTAGCACTATTTTGCTAAACTAATTAGTTTAAGTAAATTGCGGGAGCACAGTAAAACAATCTCCCCCATGAATGCAAAGTTCGAAACACTACACACCATTTATTTTATGGTTAAAAATAATCCCAACCCCGTGAAAGCAATGCTGAAAGCTAACGAATTGATATTACAGCAAAGTCTTGCCTGGGATGAGGTTGTTAAGAACGTTACCGAATTGGAGAAAGAAGGATATGTGAAAATGCATCAGCCTGCTCTATTTATTTCTATTACTGAAAAAGGTGTCGAGTATATGCAAAAGCATGCATCCGTATACGGGTTATTTTAACGCCATGTATTTGACATAAACAGTTATCCGTAACCGTGAGTAAAATAATAATAACCTAAAATGTATTGTCTTCTCCCCCACCCGGCTGAAAAAGCCCCAGACGGGCACTTAGTAAAAACGTAGTTGCGTTCATATTCCAAGATTACAAAATCTAAAAAAAATAAATAGAAATTTTTCCACAGTGGTGAAAAGTTTACACATTAAGTTGCTGGAAAATGTAAAAATTGTCGCACACGTACATCGTAGATAGCACCTATAATAGTGAATTAATGAAAAAATGAGATCCCCGGTTTTATTGCAGGCAGATGGCACATTTCTTGAAAAAAATATTTCACCAGAATTGAATTGACAAGCTTGTTTTTAATCTAATATTTTTTGTATTTGTAAATTATTCCTAATGGGAAAAATGTACAAAAGAAGATTAAACCAAACCAATTTGTTGTATTGTTCATGATCATTTTGCTAATT
>JBDTJK010000343.1:0-3002 GCA_039935875.1 Casimicrobiaceae bacterium | reverse complement strand
TTCGAACACCTGGTCGAAGCCCGAGTAGCGAAAGATGTCGTGGATGTGGCTGTTAACGTTGACCAGGCGCAACCGGCCGCCGCTGCCCATCAAGCGCTTGTGCGCCTTGAGCAGGATGCCGAGGCCTGCGCTGGAGATATATTCCAGGCTACCGAAATCTAACGGCAACGAGGTATCGGCCGTATCCAGAAACGCCTGCGCCTTGCCACATTGCGCGGCATCAAGCCGACCCGTGAACGCGATGACCCCGCCATCGCCATATCCGACCTCGAACATCAAGCGCCCCCCAGCGTCTTGCGAAATGTGATCCGACTGTGTCGACCAGAGTAGTCGTACTCGATCGAGTCCACCAGCCGCCGGATCAAGTGTAATCCGAGACCTCCAGGGCGTCGCTGCTCGATCGGCATGTCGATCTCGGCATCCGGCGCCTCGGTCACGTCAAAGCGATCACTATCCGGATCAGTGAGCCCGCATACCAGTTCGTTGCCATCGCATGCGATGGAGAGCTCGATCCTGCCGCTTCCCGCCGAGTTGTACTTGACCATGTTGGTGAACAGTTCTTCTGCGGTGAATTCAATCGCGTAACGCACGCTCTCGCCTGCACCGCATGCAGCGATTTGTTGCTGGATGAACGCGAACATCTCCGCCAGGACATCGATGCTGCGTGCGAAGTCGCGCTGTGCGGTTTTCCATTCGATCGTGTTCGTATCCGCCGCTGCCGGAACGGCATGCCGCCTGATCAGGACCCCCGTGATGTCGTCCAGTTGCGGCGCTCCCCGAGCAAACTCCGAGAGTGCTTGCTGCAATCGAACCAGCACATCGGAGAGCGGTCGATCATGCTGCGCGCGCAACACGTTGATCACTGCCTGCTCGCCAAACAATCGACCTTCCGCATCGTGATATTCGTAAACGCCATCAGAAATCAGCGCAAAAATATCTCCGGGAGCCATTGTGACCTCACTAGGCGCGCGGAGTGCAGCGATCGGCATCGCACCCAGCGGAAACGTCGTCGGCGTAAGCACGTCGCATTCGAGCTCCCCCGCCCGGAAATGCAGCAGCGGCCCCTGCCCGCCCGAGTGATAGCGCAGGACATGCCGCGATGAGTCGAGGCATCCGAGGACGGCTGTCACGAAACGATCTTCGGGCAAATCGACCACCAGCTGGTCGTTGATGTGCCGGTAGGTCTCGTCCAGCCCTGCGCCCATGCGTTGCGCCATGCGCAACATCGCGCGCACCTGGATGGCTGACAGCGCGGCGCCGATGCCATGCCCGGTGGCGTCGCCCATCAGCAGCATCAACTCGCCTTGTGCGGTCGTGACGAAATCGTAAATGTCACCGCCGGTGTCGTCGGCCGGGCGGAACGTCGCGACAAAGTCGTAACCCGGTATCGCGGGCGTTGTTTTCGGCAATGTTCCTTGCTGTATCTCCTGTGCAACCGCGATTTCCTGGCGCAGCTTTTCGGATCGCAGCAGTTGCTCGGTCATCCGCACGCGCTGTAGTGCCACCGTGCATTGCGCAGCCAGTGCGCTGGCCATTGCCTCGTCGTCGGCGTCGAACACGCCATCGCGACGATTGACTACCTGCAACACGCCGACCAGTTGATCGTCGTGACCAAGCAAGGGCAGCGTGAGCATGCAGCGCGTGCGGTATCCGCTAGTGCGATCCACGCTGCGATCGAAACGCGGATCGGCGTAGCAGTCCGGCACGTTGATCAGCGCACGCGTGCGCACGCATTCGCCGACGATGCCGCGATCGGCCGGAATGCGGATCGCATCCAGCCCGCGCGCGACGCACATCTCCATCGCATGCTCGTCCGGGAGGTATTGCCAGACCGTACCGCCTTCGGCATCCAGCAATTCCTGGGCCGCATCAACGACCGCGTACAGCATGTTTTCCAGTTGGATCGGTCGCGCCAACTCGCGCGTGATCTCGAGGATGCGCGCCAGCCGATCCGGCTTGAGCTCACTGGACTTCGAATGCCCCGGCATACGCGTGCGTCCCCGATCGCAGAATCCCCACGGTATCGTCCGGCCCCAGCGTCAATGAGTCAAACGCGCATCAACCGTGGAGAGGATAACAATCCGCGCAATGGGCGGTGGTCACGCCAGCGATTTATGCACTGCTGCGCGCATCGCACTGACTTCAGCCGCGCACCGCATCCACTGCCGCGTGCATGCGACGGATCACCTCGGCGTGATCTTTGGCACCGAAAATCGCTGAACCGGCCACGAATGTATCGGCACCGGCCGCTGCAATCTCGCCAATGTTGTCGACCTTCACCCCGCCATCGACTTCAAGCCGGATATCGCGACCACTGGCATCGATCAATGCGCGCACGCGACGAATTTTTTCCAGCGCAGTCGGGATGAAACTCTGTCCGCCGAACCCCGGATTCACCGACATGATCAACACGATGTCGAGCTTGTCGAGGACGAAGTCGAGGTAATCCAGCGGTGTGGCCGGATTGAACACCAGGCCGGCCTTGCAACCCGAATCGTGGATCAAGCCGATGGTGCGATCGATATGTTCGCTGGCTTCCGGATGAAAGCTGATTGAAGTGGCGCCGGCTTCCGCGAAATCCGGCACGATGCGATCCACCGGTTTCACCATCAAATGCACGTCGATTGGCGCGGTCACGCCGTGCTTGCGCAGCGCCTCGCAGACCAGCGGGCCGATCGTGAGATTGGGTACGTAATGATTGTCCATCACGTCGAAATGCACCCAGTGCGCGCCCGCGGCGAGCACCGCGTCGACCTCCGCACCCAAGCACGCAAAATTGGCCGACAGGATCGAGGGCGCAATTACTGTTGATTGCGCGCGCGAAACCGATGTCGGCGTGCCGTGCATCAGCGCTTGCCTGCCGTGCGCAGTCCGCGGTAGGCCGCATTGATCGCTGCCGCGCGCGCGACTGCGGCGTCATGATCGGCTGCGTTAGAACCAATTACACGATCCGGATGGTGCTGCGCGATCAGACGACGCCATGCGGCTTCAATCTGTGCCGG
>JBDTJK010000342.1:0-3156 GCA_039935875.1 Casimicrobiaceae bacterium | reverse complement strand
CATTGGCGGTGGGTCGTTTCCCGCTCAAGGGCTCTGGCAAGCGTTTCGTTCATGGTGGTCTCAGCCTCCAAGAGATTGTGCTGCCTGTGCTGCAAATCCAAAAGACCCGTGTCGACGACACCGAACGCGTAGAAATCGATCTCCTCCGGGCTCCGACCAAGATTACGACGGGACGGGTATCGCTGACGTTCTACCAAGACCGCCCCGTCGCCACCAAGGTCCTAAGTCGGAGTTTGCGGATTGGTATCTTCACCCCGGAAGGGATGCCGATCTCGGAGCTTAAAACCGTGACGTTCGATTCAGCGGAGCCCGAGGCACGGGAACGCGAGTCGACAATCGATATGGCTCTCTCCCGTGCGGCCGATCCGCACAATGGCCGGGAGGTTGAGATCCGGATGGAAGAATTGACTGGCGGCAGCCAGACTGCCGTGCCCTACAAGATTCACCGGCTGAAACTGCAAAAACCCTTTGCCACCGACTTCGATGAACTCTGATTTGCCGCCACCACCAGTCCCGCCCGAGTCTGCTGTCGGTGAAGAAACTCCGCCACCCCCTCCGGCCAATCTCGGACCGCTGGATCGGAAGATCGTCGATGCGTTTCCCGGTCTTGTCGTTCGCAAGGACATCACCAAAGGGCTCCGGCAGAATGCCGTAGTGCCCTCGTATGTGCTCGAATACCTGCTGGGCCAGCATTGCGCCACCGACGATGAGGCAACCATCCGCACGGGCCTCGAGGCGGTGAAGCGAATCCTCTCCCGGCACTATGTGCATCGCAACGAGTCCGAGTTGACCAAATCGATCATCAAGGAAAAGGGCCGCCACAAAGTGATCGATAAGGTGACGGTTGAGCTGAACGACAAGGGTGGTTTCTACGAGGCCGAGTTCACCAACCTCGGCTTGAAGAAAGTGCCGGTGCCAGACGATTTCGTGCGTCGTCACCCCAAACTCTTAGTGGGGGGCATTTGGTGCATCACTGAAATCACCTACGAGGTGAACGAAGACGCCAAGTCTAGCCCGTGGCACATCGACTCGCTCAAGCCGATCCAGGTCTCGAAGGTGGACTACGGCGAATACCTGAAAGCTCGGGCCACGTTCACGACCGACGAATGGATCGACACGCTCATCCAGAGTATCGGCTTCAACCCAGAAATGCTCACCCGCCGGGCGAAGTTGCTTCAACTGCTGCGGTTCGTGCCGTTTTGTGAGCGCAACTACAACCTGCTGGAACTCGGTCCCAAGGGCACCGGCAAGTCTCACGTCTACGCGGAATTCTCGCCACACGGGATGTTGATTTCTGGCTCCGAGGTCACGGCCCCCAAGCTTTTTGTCAGCAACTCCTCCGGGAAGATTGGTCTAGTCGGCTTCTGGGATTGCGTGTGCTTCGACGAATTCGCCGGGAAGGACAAGAAAGTCGATAAGGCGCTCGTCGACATCATGAAGAACTACATGGCCAACCGGTCATTCTCGCGCGGTATCGAGCAACTGACCGCCGAGGCGTCGATGGTCTTCATGGGAAATACGAAGAAGTCGGTCGCCTACATGCTGAAGCACTCGCACTTTTTCGAGCAGCTGCCTGACAAGTACATCGACTCCGCGTTTCTCGATCGCCTGCACGCATTCAGCCCTGGTTGGGAAGTAGCCCCGATCCGGAACGACCTCTTCACGAGTGGCTACGGATTTATCGTCGATTACTACGCCGAAATCCTGAAACACCAACGTTCGGAGGATTTCACCAACGCTTACAAAGCCGACTTCGAAATCACTTCAGAATTATCCACGCGAGACCAAACCGGCCTTGAGAAAACCTTCTCCGGCATGATGAAGATTCTCTATCCCCAAGGCGGGGCTACCGCTGATGAAATCGAGGAGCTGCTCGCTTTTTCCATGGAGTGCCGGCGCCGGGTGCGGGAGCACATCCTCCGGATCGACGACACCTTCAAGCCCCACGACTTCACCTATCGCCGGAAGGCCGGTGGCGAGAGCAAGAACGTGCTGACACCCGAGGAAGTGCAGTACCCCGAGTTTTCGAAAACCAAACGCGACCAACCCAACGAGGAGTCCGTGGAGGGAGAAGGCCTCACTGCAAAAACTGAAACCGGCCAACCCTCCATAGCCGGCGTCGAGGGGAGATCGGCAACTCCAAAAGTTGAACCCGCGCCCGGACCACAGGCGAGACACCTTGTTATTCCCGAAAACAGCAAGGGGTGGAGTTACCGGAGGCTATTCGCTGACCACCTACGAGGGGCGCGCAAAATCACGGTCCGCGATCCCTACGTCCGCGCTTTCCACCAAGTGCGCAATTTCATGGAGTTTCTCGAGTTGGTGCATGACTTGGTTCCGGAGGGGGATGAGGTGGAAGTGCAGCTCTTCACCCAGTCCGACCTGGATACCTGCGTGAAGCAGGACGAGAATCTGAAGCAGTTGGAGCAAAGCTTCACCGGGTCACGCGTCGCATTCTCCTGGGAGCTAGATCACAACCCCAACTTTCATGCCAGGAGCATCAACACGGACCACGGTTGGAAAATTACCATCGACCGCGGCCTCGATATTTTCCAACGCTTTGAGACCGGTCCGTTTTCATTGGAGCAGGCAATGCAGGAAACTCGGCTTACGAAGGGCGCGGAAGTGAACTACGTGAGGCTCGAATGAGTAGGTGATCCCCTCCAAGGTGCATTACAGGGTCAACGGATGAGATGTGTTTTGCTGCTTTAATAGCGGAAGATCGCAGGACACCGGGTTTGCCCGCTGAAGCTGAAGTCCAATAGCACTCTTCGACTAAGAATCATGAGCGAATGCAAAGTCTGCGGTGGTGAGATTGTTTTTTACACTGAGGGAGGAGTCCGGAGGATTCCTATCACCTGCACATGCTCTCGCGCGACCGAGCAGCGGAACGAGTGTCATCCCACGACATGCCCGCGATGCGCAGCTTCCGTTTATTTTGTCCGCCATAATGGAGGCTCAGTCTGGCTCGATGATCTCGGTGCGCCGTGGCCCATCCATATTTGCTTCAGGCTTGATCGGATCACCTACTCGCCAGAGATCGTCGATTCCGAAGATGGGGTGATCGGCTATTGTTCCGATTGGCGCTATCGCTCGGAGTACGACCTTGTTACGTATTCGCTGAGACTGCTAGATCAGCGACCAAGCGAGCGTGCG
>JBDTJK010000341.1:0-3374 GCA_039935875.1 Casimicrobiaceae bacterium | reverse complement strand
TGGCGCACCAGGTTGCCCGCGTGAATGCGGCCGATGCGGCCGGCTCCCAGCAATGCGACGTCGATCATGAGGAAGGTTCCAGTTCAAAGTCCGGCGCCGGCGGCGCCAGCGCAAAGCATTGCAGCGTGCGCCAGGATGCGATGGCGACGCCCACTCCGGCAAGCGTCACGGCGAGCCGCGCGAGCGTCAGCGATGCTGGCAATTCGGCGGCGAATTCGCGCGCCAGGTCGCGCTTGGTCGCGGCGTCGAGCGTGCCGTACGCGAGCGACATGTGCGGAAATGGCGACAGCCCGGCCTCTGTCCCGAATGCAGCCGCAGACCGCGCACGCAACTGCGCGAAGGTCGGATCGGCATCATCGAGCGCCAGGTAGAGCGCGCGGAAATGGTGGTCCGATTGCTCGACGCCGCGCACTCGCCACGCGCGCACGGGCAGCGCCCGAGCGAGGCCCTCGGCGACCGTGGCGACGTCGTCGAGACGGCGGTCGATGTCGCCCTGGATCGTCACGTGCGGAACGAATGGGCGTGTCGCGAAACGTCGCGACAGGCGCACGACCAGGTCAGCCAGGCGCTGCGTGTCGTCTTCGCCCGGCAATAGCCACAGCGAATACGCACGGTGCGCGACTAGGCCAGGGTTGGTGGTTCGATCGTCGGCCATAGCTCGCGCTCGAGGAATTCGCGGACGCCGGGTGCGGCAGCGAGGATCGCGTTGCCGCTTTCGAGTCCGTCGCCTGCGAAGAAGTCGTTGGTGTATCCACCCGCCGCGCGCACGATCGCAATGCCTGCGGCAACATCCCACGCGTTTATGTGCGGCTCGAAATAGCCTTCGAAGCGGCCGTCGGCGACATAGGCCAAACCAAGTGCGCCGCTGCCGAGGCGGCTGTATTCGCAGCCCGCGGCGAGCAGTCGCGCGATGCCGGCGATGTGCAGCGACGGATCGCGCCGGTAGCTGAATCCGAGCGACACTCTGGCGTGATGTGGGTCGTTGACGGGCGACACGCGGATCGGTGCGCCGTTGCAGGTGGCTGGCATATCGACGCTTCCGGCGTGCATCTCGTCGGTGACCGCGTTGTAGATGACGCCCGCGACCGGCTGGCCGTGCTGCATCACGCCGATCGAGATGCACCACAGTGGCAATCCCCGCGCGAAATTGGCCGTGCCGTCGATCGGATCGATCACCCACAGCGTCGAGTCCGGACCGTGGCTGCCAGTGAATCCGCCCTCCTCGCCGAGCACCACGTCTTGCGGAAACGCTTCGCCGATGCGCGCGACCAGCATCGCTTCCACCGCGCGATCGGCAATCGTCACCACGTCCTGCAAGCCTTTGGATTCGATCGCGAGCCCGCTTGGATGCCGATAATGCGACATCGCCAGCGTGCCGGCTTCGCGCGCGATCACCCGCGCGAAATCGAAGCGCGCGGCACTCAACGCGCGAGCATCCATTCGTGGCGCGGATCGTTGCGGAACGACCACACCCGCCGCGGACCCGCCATCACGTTGAGGTAATACGAGCGATACCCGTACGGAACGCAAACAGGATGGTAGCCCCGCGGCACGATGACCACGTCGCCATTCTCGACGGCGAAGCTCTGGTCCTCGCTGCGATCGTCGGTGTATACGCGCTGGAACACGAATCCCTGTGGTGGATCGATGCGGTGGTAATAGGTCTCCTCGAGGAAGCTTTCGCCGGGAAGCGCATCAGTGTCGTGCTTGTGCGGTGGGTAGCTCGACGAGTGCCCCGACGGCGTCAGCACTTCGACCACCAGCAGCGATTCGGCGGGCGACGTCTCGGGAAGGATGTCGCACACGTAGCGTGTGTTGGCATCGCGCCCGCGCGCCACCCGCTGCATCGTCGCAGGCTCGATCAGCCGTGGCGGCAGCGTGCCGCGCGCGGGGGCGCGGCCGATGGCGATCTCGCTCGGCGTGCGCGCAGTGACCGCGCAGTCGACGCCCGGCGGTACGTACACCGCGTACGGCGATACCTCCTCGAATACGCTGGCGCGGCCGCCGATGCCTTTCCATGTCTCGCCACCGGCGAGGACATCGACCGTGCCGCTCAATACGACGATGCAGGCTTCGCGTGCGTCGTCGCGCGCCGCCAGCGATTCGCCGATCGCGAGGCGGTGTGCGGAGAAGCCGACATAGCGCAATCCCGACGCCGGCGTCACCCCGACGATGTCGCGCCCGCTCGCGTTCGCCTTCGCCAGCGCGGCCGGCGCAACGGCGCTCGTCATGCGCTCTCCCGGTAACGATCGACCAGCGCGTTGAGCGCGCGAAAACCCTTGTCGGCATACGCATAGCTCGGCGCTACCGCTGGATCCTGTTCGGCTTCGACCACCAGCCAGCCGCGATAGTCATTCTGTGCGAGTAGCTTCACCACGCCGTCAAAATCGACTGCACCATCGCCGGGCACGGTGAATACGCCGTTGATCACGCTTTCGAGAAAACTCCACTGGCCGTTGCGCGCCATCGCCATCACCGCTGGCCGCACATCCTTGCAATGCACATGGCACACGCGCTTCACATGCTCGGCCAGCACGCCCAGCGCATCCCCGCCGGCGAACGTGATGTGTCCCGTGTCGAACAGCAGGCCGACATCGGGTCCGGTCACCTGCATCAGCTTGTCAACGTCCTCAGGCACCTGCACGTACGCGCCCATGTGGTGGTGATAGGCCAGGCGCACGCCATGGGTGGCGAGATGCGCGCCGAATTGGTCGAGCTTGCGCCCGTAGTCGCGCCATTGGTCGTCGCGCGTGAAGCACGGCCGCTTGTACAGCGGCTGCGGCTCACCCTGGATCGCATCGGCGACTTCGCCATAGACCATGACGGTCGCGCCGTTGGACGCAAGCAGCTCGAGATGCGGGCCCACCGCGTTGATTTCCTCCTCCGCCGAGCGTCGCGCAAGGCGTCCTGAATACCAGCCCGATACGCACGCGACGGCGTGTTCGCGCAGTTTCTCCTGTAATGCGGCCGGCTCGCGCGGAAACTTGTTGCCGAGCTCGAATCCCTGGTAGCCGATCTTGCTGCCTTCGGCGAGTGCGGTGTCGAGCGAAGTCTCACCGCCGAGCGACGGCAAGTCGTCGTTGCTCCACGATATGGGGTTGATGCCGATGCGTACGTCGAGCGTCATGCGGTCAGGCTCCCTGTGTCGACTTGGCCGCGTCGAACTTCACGCGCGCGTCGCGGACCGCCGCTTGCGCCGAGACTTCGGGAATCGCCACTTCCCACCACGCGCCGCCTGCCGCGGTCGTGTGGGCAGGATCGGTATCGATGACGATCACCTGCGTGTGCGGCGAGGCGCGCGCGCGCTGCATCGCTGCCTCGAGCTCGTCGATCGAGCCGACATGCACGGATTGCGCGCCCAATGCGCGCGCGTG
>JBDTJK010000340.1:0-4044 GCA_039935875.1 Casimicrobiaceae bacterium | reverse complement strand
TTGGCGAGCTCGGCCGCACCGGCATTGGTGGTCATGATGATCGTCACGTTGCGGAAGTCGGCTTTGCGTCCGTTGTTGTCGGTCAGCGTACCGTGATCCATCACCTGCAGCAGCACGTTATAGATGTCCGGATGCGCCTTCTCGATCTCGTCGAGCAGCACGACGCTGTACGGATGCTTGGTGACCGCCTCCGTCAACTGGCCGCCCTGATCGAAGCCGACATAACCGGGTGGCGCCCCGATCAACCGCGACACCGCGTGGCGTTCCATGTATTCGGACATGTCGAAGCGAATCAGCTCGATACCCAGGCAATACGCGAGCTGCTTGGCGACTTCCGTCTTGCCGACGCCGGTCGGACCGCTGAACAGGAAATTGCCGATCGGCTTGGCGGGATTGCCAAGGCCCGAGCGCGCCATGCGGATGGCGGCGGTCAGCGCGTCGATCGCCTTGTCCTGCCCGAACACGACGTTCTTAAGGTCGCGATCGAGCGTGCGCAACGCGTTGCGGTCGTCGGAGCTAACGTTCTTGGCGGGAATCCGCGCGATCTTGGCGACGATCTCCTCGACCTCGTTCTTGCCGATGATCTTCTTCTGCTTCGACTTCGGCAGGATTTTCTGAGCCGCGCCGGCCTCGTCGATCACGTCGATCGCCTTGTCGGGAAGGTGACGGTCGTTGATGAAGCGCGCAGCCAGTTCGGCCGCCGACGTCAGCGCCGCTGGCGCGTACTTGACGCCGTGGTGCTCCTCGAAGCGCGACTTCAGCCCGCGCAGGATCTCAACCGTCTCGGCGATCGACGGCTCGGGCACGTCGACCTTCTGGAAGCGCCGAGACAATGCGTGATCCTTCTCGAAGATTTGCCGGTATTCGGTATATGTCGTCGCTCCAATGCACTTGAGCGCGCCGGTGGATAGCGCCGGCTTCAGCAGGTTGGACGCGTCGAGCGTGCCGCCCGACGCCGCGCCGGCGCCGATGATGGTATGGATCTCGTCGATGAACAGGATCGACTTTGGATTCTCGCTAAGCTGCTTCAGCACGGCTTTCAACCGCTGCTCGAAGTCGCCCCGGTATTTGGTGCCGGCGAGCAACGCGCCCATGTCCAGTGAGTACACCTGGTATTCGGCCAGGAGGTCGGGCACATTGCCTTCGTTGATCCTGCGCGCCAAGCCCTCGGCGATCGCGGTCTTGCCGACACCGGCCTCGCCGACCAGCAGCGGATTGTTCTTGCGCCGGCGGCACAGCACCTGCACCACGCGCTCGAGCTCGGTTGCACGGCCGATCAGCGGATCGATCTTCCCCTGCTTGGCGAGGCCGTTGAGGTTGATCGTGTACGCGTCGAGCGCACCCTGCGATTCGCCGCCTTCGCCTTCTTCGCCGCGCGTTTCGCCCTTGTCGTCCTTCTTCTGTGGCGTCTTGGTGATGCCGTGCGCAATGTAGTTGACCACGTCCAGCCGCGTAACACCGCGCTGGTTGAGGAAATAGACTGCGTGCGATTCCTTTTCGCCGAACACGGCCACCAGGACATTGGCGCCGGTGACTTCCTTCTTGCCGGACGACTGCACATGCAGGATCGCGCGCTGGATCACGCGCTGGAAACCCTGCGTCGGCTGCGTGTCCGCGTCGGAATGGGCGGCGAGGCGCGGCGTATGCTCGGCGATGAAGTCGGCGAGCACGCCGCGCAATTCGTCGAGATCGACGCCACAGGCCTTCAGCACTTCCTGGGCCGACGGGTTGTCCAGCATCGCGAGCAACAAGTGCTCGACGGTGATGAACTCATGCTGCTTCTGCCTCGCCTCGACGAAGGCCATGTGAAGGGAGACTTCCAGTTCCTGCGCGATCATTGCCTGGCTCCGGCTTCCAATCAGACGGCGGAGGATTCCGCCGTGCCTGCTATAACGCCTAGATCTCCTCCATCGTGCACTGCAACGGGTGCTGATGCTCGCGTGCTATGCTGACCACCTGCTCGACCTTGGCGCTTGCCACCTCTCGGGTGTACGTCCCGCAAACCCCCATGCCCTCGCGATGCACCTGCAGCATCACTTGCGTCGACTGCTCGCGCGTCATCGCGAACACAGTCTGCAACACGACGACCACAAAGTCCATCGGTGTGTAATCGTCATTCAGCAGCAAAACCTTGAACAGCGGCGGTGGCTTGGTGCGGACCTTTTCCGCTTCCAGAATGCCGCCATTTTGTTCCCGGGCAGTCATTCGGTTCAGGCTCCGTGCAGGAAATGGGGATGATGTTCGGTGATTGCAACAGTTTTGCCGCTAGCATAACCGAACCAGCGCCTGGAGCTTGACGGCGAGGCACGGATACGCGTAAAACAGCCTCCGTTTGGCTCCAGTAGCCGCTGTACCGGTGTGCCGCCGTGCCCCGCTGAATCCGCGCCGTGTTTCTGGCTCGCCACAGGTCGTCTTTGCTGTCCAAACGCCCGTTCTTATACTTGTGAGGTAGACGTCTTATGGCAACCGGTACCGTGAAGTGGTTCAACGACGCGAAGGGCTTTGGGTTCATCACACCGGACGACGGCGGCGAGGACCTGTTTGCGCACTTCTCGGCAATCAACATGCAGGGGTTCAAGACGCTCAAGGAAGGCCAGAAGGTCCAGTTCGAAGTGACACAGGGCCCGAAAGGCAAGCAGGCGTCGAATATCCAGGCCGCTTGACTCGCGCTGCGGCCGGCAGGACTATTGCCGCAGCGTTCAAAGGCCCGCGTTCGCGCGGGCCTTTGCATTGGCGCGCCACGCGCACATGGCACATGGCACATGACGCCGCTGGCGACGCAGGCATTGCCGGCGTACCCAGCGCATCGAGGGCGACATACTGAAGACCGCGCGGCCGGCCCAGCGGTGAACGAGCGGGCTCAATCCCCGTGCCGCGCTCGAATCCATGCTACTGAATTTCATCGCGCGCGTTCGCGAGGGGTTCCGCATCCGCATCCGGATCCGGATCCGGATCCCTTCATCGAACCGTTTGCCCCTTCCGCGGACGAGACTTCGTGAGTGGGATGCCTGAAAAGTTTGGCTGTCGACGTTTGACAAGTGCCCTCGCCGGGCGTTTCGGTGCATGATGGTTGCCCATCACGGTTGGACGCTTGCTGGCAGCGCTCTTTGCGAGCGGCATTTTGCGCTGGATAGCCATCTGAAATCCAGAATCACGCGACACAGCGGGTCCGAACATTCCAGTATGCTGAGTCAGCGGTCGTCAATCGCCTGTCGTGGCGTTCAGGAGATCCTCCAGCGACTGTGGTCCCGGAGACGCAAGCCCTGCTTCGATCTTCTTGACCAGTTTCGTCATTGCGCTGTGCAAAGGGACGCACAGTCCGACCTCTGCCGCCTTGTTAGCGACGTAGCCGTTCATATAGTCGATTTCGGAACGACGCTTTCTCGCAAAATCCTGCGCCATGCCCGACGACGCATCGTCTGCCAGTTCGTCGAACCGTGTTTGAAACACCTCGGCGGCCTGCGACCGGGCATCGCCCTTGCCTTCCGCCGCGGCAATCCATCGCTCTGCCGCAAGCCCGAACACGTCGTCGATGGCAAACCCGAGTGCCAGGCCGACCGTCACCGCCTGAGCCGCCAGATGCGTCATGATTTTCTGACCTGCAGCATCCGCGAAGAGTTTCGGCGTCGACATTCCGCTGACGCCACATAGCGCAGACGTCATGCAGTTGGCAGTGAGCTTGCTCCATCGCGCACCCCACAGATTGGTGGTCACCCCGGCGCGATCGACGTGCTCGAGCATTTCGGCCACGAAACCAATGCGAGGTGTCAGGCGTCCATGCGTTTCGCCGACGTGGAAGACCTTGCGTCCGCTGACTCCCGATTGACGATTGCGGTGAATGTGGCCGGGGCCGCGCATGGCCAGGTGAAGACCGCCGCCAACACAGCCTACCGTCCGTGCCCATCCCGCGAAAGCCGCCACTCGTTCCTCGATCAGGCCATTCTGCATTGTCACAATGAATCCGGAAGCAGAAAGGTAGGGAACGATCAACGCGGTCGCCCAATCCGTGTCATACAGCTTTACGCAAACGAATGCGACATCAAC
>JBDTJK010000339.1:0-12129 GCA_039935875.1 Casimicrobiaceae bacterium | reverse complement strand
TGGATCCCCGCTTTCGCGAGGATGACGGCCGCCTCGTCATTCCCGCGCAAGCGAACCCCCCGTCGGGAACCCAGCGTCGTTCGCCGACCCGATTGCTGCCATCAGATCAGCCCTCTCTCCGCGAACGACAGCACGGTCGGCCCCGCGACAACAAAATGATCGAGCGTACGGATGTCCACCAGCGACAGCGCCTGCTTCAGCGATTGCGTCAGCAGCTCGTCGGCGCGCGATGGCTCGGCCACGCCCGACGGATGGTTGTGCGCGAAGATCACCGCGGCCGCGTTATGGCCGAGTGCGGCCTTGACCACTTCGCGCGGGAATACGCTGGTCTGCGCCAGCGTGCCGTGGAACAGTTCTTCGGCGGCAATCAGGCGGTGCTGCGTGTCGAGGAACAGGCCGACGAACACTTCGACTGGCCGGCTCGCCAGTGCGAGCCGCAGGTAGTCGCGCACCGCTTCAGGCGACGACAACGCGTCTCCGCGCGCAACCTGCTCGTGCAGCGCGCGCCTGACGATTTCCACCGCCGCATGCAACTGCGCGGCCTTGGCCGGACCTATGCCGCGAATGCGCGACACGTCTCGCACCGTAGCTGACGCCAGGCCTGCGAGGCCGGAGAAGTGCGCGAGCGCAACGCGCGCGACCTCGCTCGCCGGCTGGCCGCGCACCCCCGATCGCAGCATCACGGCCACCAGTTCGACATCGGTGAGCGTAGCCGCGCCACGCTCGATCAATCGCTCGCGCGGGCGTTCGTGGTCACTTCCGTAGCGTGGATGCATCGCGTCGAGTCCCGTTGGTGGGGACGCCATCAGACCGCAATGCGTGACCATCGGCGACTATCCGAACGGATTAGTGAGCACGCCCCGCTATCCGAGCTCACCGAACCGAGTCTCACGCTTCAAGGCTCGCCTACCTCGCATTCGCAAACACTCCGAGCTGCACAAACTGTCCGTGCCTGGCCTCACGCCCGAAGGATCGTCTCCGCGGCATCCGCAAACACCTGGCAGCCGAGCGCGATGTCGTCCTCCGCGGTGTCTTCGGTGTAGTGGTGGCTGACGCCGCCGATCGACGGCACGAACATCATGCCGGCGGGCATTCGCTGCGCGAGGATCTGCGCGTCGTGACCGGCGCCGCTGTGCATCCGCATCCAGCCATCGCGGACATGCCTTTGTGCGGCAATTGCGATCGCGTCCTGGAATGGCGCGTGCATTGCGGTAGGCTCGCTGCGCGATATCGGCTCGATCTCGACATGACAGGGGCCGGCGGCATTCGCCGCCTGCGCAAGCCGGTTCGCTTCTGCGCCAAGCAATTCCATCATCGCGGCGGACATGTCGCGAATCTGCAGCAGTACTTCGGCGTTGCCGGGCACGATGCTCGGCGCATTCGGTGCGAGCAACATCTTGCCGATCGTCCATACGGTGTCGGACGCTGCCAGCTTGCGAAACGCCCGGTGCACGTCACTGCAGAAGTCCGTCATTGCGACACCCGCATCCTTGCGCAGTCGCATGGGCGTCGTGCCGGCGTGGTTTGGCTGTCCGGTGAACGATACCTTGTAGACGAGCGTGCCGACGATGCCGGTGACGATGCCAATGCGCAGACCTTGCGCCTCGAGCACGCCGCCCTGCTCGATGTGCGCTTCAAGATAACCGCGATAGCGCGCCACATCGACGCTTGCGCGCGGCGTGTGCGCAAGACCGGCGCGCTCAATCGCGTCGCGCAGCGGCGTGCCATCGTCGCGATGCCTCGCACTTTCGATGTCCGCGTCGCCGATGCGGCCCGTGAAGGAGCGGCTGCCGAGGAATGTCACGTAATGGCTCTCCTCGTCCTGCCACGACGCGACATCGACGCCGGTGCCGCGACACGCCGGATCGTCGCGCAGTGCGCGCGCCAGCTCGATGCCGTAGATAACGCCCATCGCGCCATCGAGCCAACCGCCGTGCGGCTGCGTGTCGCTGTGCGAGCCGATCAGCAGTCGCGAGCCCTCGCCGCGCGCGCGGCCGAGGACGTTGCCGATACCGTCGATGCCGGCGTCGAGTCCCGCGTCGGTCATGCGCTGCACCAGCCAGCGCCTCGCCGCGAGGTCGTCGTCGGAGAACGCGGGACGGTGCACGCCGGTCTTGTAGCGCCCGAATTCGGCGAGGCGATGCAGGGCGCCCAGCAGGCGCTGCGCATCGATCTTCGGCATTGCTTGGTGTCCTGTCGAGCCACGTTTGCAATCGATGTTAGCACCGCGATCGGTGGCGACGGTTGATCGCTATCACCATCATTCCCGCGAAAGCGGGAACCTAGTGGCGTTGATGTAACGTCACGGCTACGGCTCTGGGTTCCCGCTTTCGCGGGAATGACGGGGTGCGTTGCGGGTACGCCCCTGGGTTCCCGCTTTCGCGGGAATGACGAGCCGCGTTGCGTCTACGACCCATCCCGTCGTTGTAAACTCATCGTTCCTCAAGTCGGCTGCCGGATTCATGGACGACGTTCAGTCTCAAAGTGCCCATCAGGTGACGCGAATCGTGCTGGGCGTCACCGGCGGCATCGCCGCGTACAAGGCGGCCGAACTCGTGCGCCTTCTGGTCAGGGACGGCACGCAAGTGGACGTCGTGATGACCCAAGGCGCCACCCGGTTCGTCACCCCGATGACGTTCCAGGCGCTGTCGGGGCGCGCGGTGCTCAGCAGTTTGTGGGATTCGGGTGCCGACAATGCGATGGGTCACATCGCACTGTCGCGTGGCGCAGATGCCATCGTTGTCGCGCCCGCGTCGGCCAACTTCATCGCCAAGCTGGCCAATGGTCTCGCTGACGACCTGCTGTCGACGCTGTGCATCGCGCGCGAATGCCCGCTGGTGGTCGTGCCCGCTATGAATCGCCAGATGTGGGGCAACGCAGCGACGCAACGCAATGTCGCCGCATTGCGCGCCGACGGCATCACTATCCTCGGCCCCGACTCTGGCAACCAGGCCTGCGGCGAAGTGGGCGACGGCCGCATGGTCGAACCGGAAGCGATTCATCAATCGCTGCATGCGCCGGGTGCAGCCCAGGTTTTGGCGGGCGTGCGCGTGCTGCTGACCGCGGGCCCCACGTTCGAAGCGATCGACCCGGTGCGCGGCATCACCAATACCAGCTCCGGGCGCATGGGGTTCGCGCTGGCCCAGGCAGCGGCTGAAGCGGGCGCAAGCGTCACGCTGGTGTCGGGTCCCGTGTCCTTGCCGACACCCGCGGGCGTGACGCGCGTCGATGTCGTCAGCGCCGTGCAGATGGCGGATGCAGTGGACGCTCATGTGGCCGGCAGCGACATCTTCATCGGCGTTGCGGCGGTGGCCGACTACACGCCGGAAAGTGTCTCCGATCGAAAGATCAAGAAGGACGGCAAGTCGATGACGCTCGCGCTCAAGCCCACTGCCGACATCCTGGCGCGGGTGGCGGCGCGCAAAAAGCCGCCGTTCTGCGTGGGCTTTGCCGCCGAGAGCCACGAGCTCGAGAAATTCGCCGAAGAAAAGCGCCGCCGCAAGAAGCTGCCGCTGATCATCGCCAATCGGGCGCAGGATGCAATGGGCAGCACCGATAACGAAGTCGTGCTGCTCGACGATGCCGGCGCGCATCCGTTGCCGAGGATGGACAAGCTCGCGCTGGCGCGACGGCTGGTCGTCGAGATCGCGGCAAGAATGCCGAAATGACGGAGTCGCGCGCATTCCATCATTTCCGTGAAAGCGGAAACCCACAGGGATCCGCTCGTCATTCCCGCGAAAGCGGGAACCCAGCCTCGGCGCCGTAAATGCCCCAATTGACCCCAACCATCGACCTACGCATACTCGACGAGCGCATACGCGACCACCTGCCTGCGTACCAGAGCCCCGGCGCAGCCGGGATGGACCTGCGCGCGTGCATCGACGCAGCGCTGTCGATCGCGCCGGGCGATACGCATCTCATCCCCACCGGCATTGCAATCCATATTGGTGATCCTGGCATCGCCGCGATCATCCTTCCGCGCTCGGGACTGGGGCACAAGAATGGCATTGTCCTCGGCAACCTCGTCGGACTCATCGACTCCGATTACCAGGGGCCATTGATGGTGAGCTGCTGGAATCGCAGCAAGGAACCGTTCGTGCTGCAGCCCATGGATCGCCTCGCGCAGCTCGCCTTCGTACCCGTGGTGCAGGTGCAGTTCAACGAAGTGGGCACGTTCGACACGTCGCACCGCGGCGTTGGGGGCTTCGGCAGTACCGGAAGCCGCTGATCAGGCTGCGCCCAGACGCCTTCGGCTCTGCGCGCATGGGAAGTGCGATCCGCGCCTCGGAGGACGAGTCCTGCGGCGCCACTTTTTGCAACGCCTGGACAACACGCAATCGGTCGCGCTGTGTCAGCCCCATGTGGAACGGAATGCCGAGCAGCCGTTGGCCGACCTCATGCGCGGCCGGCGCCGGCAGTTGAGCGATGTGCGCGAACGCCGGATGTTGATCGACCGCGGGACTGTACCAACGCCACCTGTCGATTCCCGCCAGCGACGCCTCCGCCTTCGCCCTCACACGCTGCCCTGTTTTGGCAGGAAATGCGCCCACGCAGGTGCCGTTCGCCAGCACACGTGCAGATTCGGCGTGAAGCTGTGCAGCGCGAATCCCGAATCGGAAACGAGCCGCGTCAGGCTCCGTTGGGAATGAAGGCTGATATGGCCGTTGCGCGGCGACGCGTACCACCACGTAAGCCGCTTCATTGGTGCAATTTCGCCGTCGGACAGCAGCGTGCTGAAAAGCAGGACGCCATTGTCGGCAATCAGGCGCCGAAGCTCCGACACCAGGTGCCGCACATCGGGTACGTGCTCGAATACCTCGAATGCCGTGATGAGGTCGAATTTTCCCAGCGTCGCGGGTTCGACCTGCTCATCGACAAAGGGATCGAACGACGATGAATCCCAACCGCTATCGCGCAGCAGGTCGCTTAGCAATCCCTGGCCACCGCCGAAATCAAGATGGCGAACGCCGCGCGCCGAACTGCCCAGCAGCTGCAACAGATATTCGGCGTTGGCTTGAGGCCGTTCCAGGATGTAATCGGGGTCGACCAGCACATACGACTCGTTGTAGATCAACGCCGAGAACTTTTCTCGCGGCCATTCGCACATCTGCGGCGCGAAACAGAAGCCGCAGTCCTTGCACAGTGCGTAGTAGATCGGCACGCCCGACAAATTCAGGTGGCGGCCACGCGCCTCTTCGCAGCTCTTGTTGAGGTCCACCACGTCGAGAAGCTCGGCTTCTCCGAGGCACACGGGACACGGATGACTCACGTTGCGCTAGCCATTCTTCCACCAGTCGTCGGGACCCGCCACCTTGCGCATTCCATTCACCACGATCGAACGTTCCTTCGGACAGCACAGGACGTTGATCGACACGATTGTGTTGAAGATGTCTTCAGCTTCTCGCGCAAAGTTGTCAGGATTGAACAACGGCGCGAGGTTCCAGTACATGTCGTAGTCGAGTTGGGACACCAGCGTGATCAGCTCCGCAGACCGGTCGCGGCGATCGTTCTCGAGGAACAGCACCGGCCGGTGACGGTCGATCGTCTGCACCGCGCCGTTGATGACTTCCACCTCCATGCCCTCCACATCCGCCTTGATGAAATGGCAGGCAGGAAGCTGCAGATTGTCGAGCATCGACAGTGGCACCGGCTCGCCCGCAGTCACACCGCGCAGCGTCACGCCGCCGAAGTTACCGGCGGTGTTGGGATCCATCGGTGGCACCAGCAACGTGCCCGTCTGGTCTCCCAGCGCCATCTGGTACGCGAAGACGTTGGTCAACTGGTTGAGCGCAAGATTGGCGCACAGGTTCTGGAACACCAGGCGCTGAGGCTCGAACGCATGCACGGTGCCGGCCGCTCCGACGCGCTGCGCAAGATAGACCGTGTGCGCACCGATGTTGGCGCCGACCTCGACCAGCACGGTGCCCGGTACGACGACCTGCCGGAACAGTTCCTGCTCGGCCCACGAGAACTCACCGTACTTGGCGACCGATCCGCCAACGTAGATATCGTGGCGGTTGTACAGGAGCGGACCCGATCGGGTAGCACGCAACTGATTGAAGCCCTCCGGGTCAAGCAAGGGTTTCGCGGACATGGACGGGTGTTCGGCGGCGCTCACGATTTGACGGCCAGCCGCGTCGCAAGCTCCTTGGTCACCACATGGATGAAGCCGTCGGTGAAACCCGCCTCCTTCAGCTTCCATTTGAAAACGTTGGCGAGCTTGGCCTTGCCGTAAATACCCAGCTTCTGCTGGTCGCGGAATCGCGCAGCGCGCACGCCCAATCCCTGCAGGATGACATTCAGCTGATTCTGCGCTCCGGCGTCAGTGCGCTTTTCGGAAGCCGGCGGATAGCGACGCGCCAGGTCTGCTGCAAGCACGTTGGCGAACGCGTCAATCTCGGTGGTATCGAATATCTTGAACAGGCCCATTTTGCATCCCAGGTTTGAAACAACGTGCTGGTTCATTGCTCGCGAAGCTCCGCGAATCCGTCGCCATCGAACGGCGATTCCTCCGGCACTGCGAGAAGCACCTCAGCCGCGCGTCCGCCGAACATGTCATCTTGCCGCGCATTGGCATTGTGCGGATTGTATAGCGGAGCGCTGGCTCGCCAGCAGCAATAGCCAAGATCGCCGAGTCGCGCGATCAGCGCGGCGCGCTGTGGCAGATCGTCGATGCCGATGAAAAGGCTTGGGCGCAGGCGCCACAACTCGCCGTCCGCTCCTTGCAATACTTCCAATGCTCGCGAGACCGTGCCGACCTTGATCCAGTCGAGCCGGTCGAGCAGCAGATCGGCAAGCGTCTCGTCAGCGGCGGGATGTGCCGGCGACTGGTCTTCCGCCAATGCTCCCAGGCGCCGACGCATCGGGGTTACCGGTTGCGTCTTGTGCAAGGCGCAGTTGTGCTCGAGTACCTGGCGCTTGGTCGCGTCGTCCTCGTAAGCCAGCACGTGGCCGTTGCTGCCGACGACTGTGGACAATGCCAGCGTGTGATACCCCACGCCTGCGCCGACGTCGATCATCACCGAGCCGGGTGCCACCAGTCGAGCGAGCAGGTCGACCTCGACTTGCGCGTGCTCGCCGTACCACGCCAGCGCAGCGCCGACATCGGGCTCGTCAGGCAGGTATTGAAGCAGGCCGATCCTCGTTTCGGTCACCGCACTCAACCCGCGCTGATGGCCGGGCCAATGCGTGACGCCCGCGGTCCATGACCGAGGGACCTCGGGGTGGCACGCAACGGGTGTTCGTTCCGGCAGCATCGGATCGGATGTCGCGATCCGCTGCACAAGAGCCACTCCGACGCTCTCGATGACACTCGTCCACGAGCGGCGCCGATCCTGGCGGAAGAGTCGTGCCGTTGGGTACCAAGGTGTGCGGTCGCCATGCATCCAGCGCGGATCGGACGGCTTGGCCAGCAGCATCCAGGTTTCCTTGCCCATCGCGCCGGCCAGATGGGCAACCGACGTGTCCACGGTGATCACCAGGTCCAGATTGGCCATCGCAGCGGCGGTATCCCCGAAGTCGCCAAAGTCGGGACCAAGGTTCTGGAGCGCTGCGACGACATCGGCCGCCGCATCCTGGGCTCCGGCGTCCTTCTGCAAGCCGAAGAACGCGGCGCCGGGCGTGCGCAGCAACGGCGCGAGTTGCGCGAAGGCAATCGAGCGTTCGGCGTCGCGCGAATGCGAAGGATTGCCCGCCCATACCAGGCCGACCTTGAGACCGGGCCGGTTGCCGATTCGATGCGCCCAGTGGGTCACTTTTGCGGCGTCCGCCCTGATGTACGGGACATTGGCGGGAATCGTCGCCACCGTCGTCCCGAACAGGCGCGGAAGGCTCGCCATGTCGACGAAATAATCGACGACGTTCGCCCCCGACGAGACTTCCGAAATTCCGTCGCAGCAATCGACGATATCCGAAAACCTGCCCATTACCGTGATCGCGCCCAGCGCCTGCAGATGCGACGCATAGCGCAGGTATTGGATGTTGTCGCCGATGCCTTGTTCGAAGCGCAGCAGCACCCGCTTGCCCTGCAAAGGCTGTCCCTGCCATCCGCGCACGGCACTCGCCGGGCGCAAGTCCCTCAACGGCGGCAGCAGCCAGCGGAACTCGTAGTTTTCATAGGCACGCGGGATGTCGCCGCTGCGCATCAGCACATCCGAGTAATTGCGATGCGCATCTACATCGGGTTGCAGCGCCAAGCCGGATTCGTACACAGCAATCGCGTCGCCGTCGCGTTCGACGTACGCATAGCCGTCACCCAGGAACCGATAGGACTGCGCGCGCTGGTCGCCCTTCGCTTCCAGGGCATGCGCGATTTCATTCGCCGCAATCGACTCATCCACGCGACCCGCTGAGCGCAGCGCACTCGCGAGGTCGATGTGCAGTTTTGCGCGCTCGGGGGCCAGCGCAATGGCTTGGCGCAACGATGCCTCGGCGTCCACAGGCTTGTCCAGTTGCTCCAGCGCCTCACCTTGCACATCCAGCGCGTCGGCCGCCAGCCCGGCATTCGCGAGACACGGCTGCACACACCGCAGCGCATCCGCCGCCTCTGCGTCGAGAAGATGGCACTTCGCAAGCGCCAGCCTGGCCGACAGGGCCACCGGATCAGCGTGGACAATGCCTTGCAACAACGGCTTTGCAAAGGCGCCGATACCGGCGGCGAGTGCAGCGTCGGCAAGGCAGCGCTGCACCGGCACGGATACGCCTTCCATGCTGATCCCACTGGCACCGGCCGCCTGCGCTTCACGAAAGCGGCCCCAAATGAGCAGGATCGCAATGCGCAGCGCCGTGCGCTCGTGCGGATTGACGGCTGCATCGCCCTGCAGGCGTCGCAGTGCGCGCGCCACGCGTCCCCCTTGCACGTCAGCTTGCATGTCAGTTTTGGCATTCGCGATGCCGTTCACGCCCATCACGCGCGACCCGCCGATTTCTGCAGCAGCAGTGCTTCCAGCGCGCGAACAGGTGCGGGATCGCCAAAAACGCGCGCCTCGTTGCTGACGATCCGGGCAACGAAATTGCGGCGTGCGTCGGCGTCATTGCATAGCGACGTAACCTTCGATACGAATTCCTCTTCGCTGCGTGCGATCCAGTCGCCCAGGTCGAAGCAGCGCAACAACCCGCTCGCCAAGCGACCGCGCATGAACCGTCCATCCCACGCGACGATCGGCAATCGCGCCGCAAGCGCCTGCGCAGCGGTATTGAAGCCGGAGAATCCGACCGTATCAAGCATCAGCGTCGCCTGGTGCAGCAGCCCTTGCCAGTGCGCCGCGCCCAGCCACGGAACCACCACCACATGCTCGCGCATCGTCAACCCTGCGTCGGCAAACGCCTGTTCCAGTCGCGCAAGCAACTGCGCGCCGAATACATCGCGGGCGTCATTAAAAAACACCATCTGGCAGGCCGGGACTGTGCGCGCGATGGCGACCAACAGGTGATCGTGCTGCGCCGCGTATTTGAACGGGGTACCCGGGCACAGGATGACCGGCCGCTGCGCCGAGATGCCGAGTGCCTGCAAGTCGACCTCCACCATCGCCACTGAAGACGGCGAGCAGCACACGCCCATGCCGGGAAGCGCAACCAGGTCCTCGCGGTAATGGCGGCCGCCCTGCGCGGGCTCGAACGCTTCCGCCGACAGGTAGCAGTCGATCGTTGGCAAGCCTGTCGTCTCCGGGTGTCCCCACGCGGCCACCTGCAACGGAGCCAGCCGCTCGCACGCGAGTCGCAACGCGATTCCGTTCATCCCGATCTCGGGGTAAATCAGCACATCGAGGTCGTCGCCAGCGATCGCAGAAACCCAGTCGTCGACGCGACGACTTTCGAGTTGCACGAAACGAACCGAACGTTGCATGGCAATGCGGGTCTCAGCGTCGACCACGCCTTTCAGCGAGTAGGCGTAGAGATCGACCCGCGATTTGTCGAAATGCAGGAACCAGCCCTTGGCGATCGCGTGCCAGACCGAGTGATCGTAAAGATGCGCTGATACGATCCCGACGCGCAGGCGCGCCGGGCCACGCGGTTGCTGCGCCGTGCGCGCAGTTCGCACGCTGGAAACCACCGCCGCACACAGGTCTCCATAGCTGCTCAACAACGCGCGGTTGTCGCGCTCGGTGTAGGCGAGGAAAAATGGCGTGAAGCTGCCTACCGCGTCGATCGCGCGCCGCGAACGCTCGGCGGTCAGCCACCCCTGCAGGAACTCGATTTGTTCGGCGAAGCGCTGCGCGCGCGCAGCGCCGTCTCCCCAGCCGATTTCCTGCAATTCCGCCATTGCAAGCGCCCAGCGCGCCGACGCATTCTCCGCATCGTCGTCGATTGCGGTGCGAAACGCGGCAACCGCACGAGCGCCGTCACCCAATCCCCAGTAGCCGCATCCCATCTGGAAATGCGCGTCCGCCGCCCGTGGATCGATAGCCAGCGCCTCGGCAGCACATTCAATCGCCTTCTGCGGATCTCCGCTGCGCAACGCAACACGTGCGGCCTGCGCCAGGATCTCCGCATTTCGATCGTCGAATTGCAGCGCGCGCGCAAGCCACTGCGCGGCGCCGGCAAGGTCGCCCACCACCTCGCGCAGAAAGGCAAGATGCCTGGCCGCGGGCACCGATTCAGGCTCGATCGACAGCGTGCGTTCGAACGCCAGCGCCGCGCCGCTCCAGTCGCTTTGCTTCATGCGCACGATGCCCAATGCAATCAATGCCGCCGCGGTGTCGTTGCCGGCTTCGATGCATCCCAGCAGCACGTCTTCAGACGCCGGGAGTTCGCCGCTATCGGCGAGCAACCCGGCGCGCGATATCCATGCGTCGATGTTGTGCGGGTCTGCCTTGCAGATGTCCGCGAGCAGTGCGAGCGCGCGCGGAACGTCACCCAACGCCTGATGCGCGCGCGCAAGACGAAGCGTCACGGACGTTCTTGTGGGATCAGCGACAAGCGCGCTTTCGAAGAACGTGATCGCACGCGACGGCGAATTGCCGGCCATTTCGACGTTGCCCAGCAACTCCAATGCACCTGCATGTGCCGGGTCGTCGCTCAGGATCTCCTCGCAACCTGCGCGGCATGCGGCAAGGTCACCGTCACTGAGCTGGCGTGCGGCCGTCGCCAACTTCATGACAGCGGTCGGCGCGCGTTTCCACAAGCGCGAAATCGTCATTCGATTTCACGCAGATCGTCGGTCACCGGCTGCGGATCGCTTTCCTCCGCCACTGCCCATACGGCGTGCGCGGTCCGCCCGCCAAACACGTTCTCGCGGCGCTGATCGAAATTGGCGGAATCGAACAACGGCACTTGCAGATACCAGCAGCGATACCCCTGGTCACGCAGCCCGCGACCGATGCGCAATGCCGTCGCGGCGTCGCGCGTGTGCGCAAATACCGCGGGCCGCAGGCGCCACAACGTTTCCTGCGCCGACAGCAGCACTGCCTCGGCGTCGATCGCATCGCCGCACTTCAGCAGCGCAAGTGTCTCCAGCCGCAATGCGTCGACACCTGCAAAGGCCGGCTGACCGTCAACGCGCGATGGCGATTCGCCGGCAGCGGCCACCTCCCCACGCAAGGGCGTCGCATTACGGACGCGATTGGCAACCAGGTTTTGCCGCAGCAGCTTGCGCAGCCGCGGGTCACCCTCCCACGCGAGCAGGTGTCCTTCGTCGCCAATCTTCGCCGAAATTGCGAGCGCATGCATGCCCACGCCAGAGCCGAGCTCGAGCACCGTCGAGCCACGGCGAATCGCCGCGCCGACGACTTCGAGATGGGGCGTCAGGTAGTCGCCATACCAGCGGATGGCAATGCTCGCCGGTGTGCCGTCCGGCACGTGCTGGACGATGCCAAATCGCGTTTCGGCCACAGCGCCGAGCAGGTCGATACCTTTCGCCTGCGCGGTCGGATCGAGCGGCGCCATGCGAACGTCAGGCATGTCGTCGGTAACGGGGTTGGACGTTTGCGAAGGGAAAGAGGCTTCGGTGCGCAATGCCTGCCCGACCTCGACGATAACGCTGTGCCAGTCTCCCGCAACCGGCTGTCTAAATATGCGCATGCTCGGATACCACGGCGTCCGGTCCGAAGTGCCGAACCAGCGCCAGTCGCCGGGTTGCGCATTGAGCAGCCATACCGGCTTGCCCATTGCACCGGCGAGATGCGCCACCGA
>JBDTJK010000338.1:0-3098 GCA_039935875.1 Casimicrobiaceae bacterium | reverse complement strand
GCGACTTCGCCAGCTTGATCAGGTCCGCGAGAGTGGTTACGGGCAGCGACGGCTTGACGACCAGCACAAGGTCCGAATAGTTGATCGGCGCGACGGCGACGAAATCGCGCATCAGCGCATACGGCTTTTTCGCGAACAGCGACTCGTTGACGGTCTGCGTGTTCGACATCAGCAACAGGGTGTAGCCGTCGGGATCGCTCTTCGCCACGAATTCGGTGCCGATGATCGATCCCGCACCCGGCTGGTCATCGACGATGAACGGCTGCTTCAGCGCGAGCTGCAGCCGCTGCGCGACGAAGCGCGCATAGATATCGGCCGGTCCGCCGGCGGCGAACGGCACGACGATCTTCACCGGTCGGTTCGGATAGTCGTCGGCACGCGCACAGCCCATGCCGGCGCCGAAGGTGGCGCCCATGGCGGCTACCAACGCGAGGGCCAGTGTGGCGCCTCGCGGCATTGCTCGAATCACACGCGGAGATTGGTTCATCGAACGTCCCCTGGCTGTTATTGCATTGACGTGCGGGAGTGCGCCGGTCGCGTGCGTCAGTGTCCGGAGTCCGCATACGCGGGCGCCGGCTGGGTGAAGAACGCATGCAGGATGTGATAGACCATCAGGTAGTTCTTCTGCTGGAAACTCGCATGCGAAATGCCGGACATCATTGTGAACTGCTTGTCCGGATTGGGCAGGCGCAGGAAGAACGCGATCAGGTCGTCCATCGACGCGATGCCGTCGAACTGCCCGCGCATCACCATCGTCGGTACCAGGATGGCGGCGGGATCGACGACCGGCAACTTCGAGCACATGTCGATGTAGGTGCCGTTGGGCATCGAGTCGTCCAGCGCGAGTATCGCGTCGGCGAATGCGTCGACGACGCGCTGCTCGACGCAGTCCGGATGATCGCGCGCGAAGATGGACTGCACGAATGCGCGATCGATCGGCCGGCGTTTCGACTTCAGGAATTCGGGAAGCTTCTGGCGGCGCTGCGCGAGCGTAGGCGCGCCATCCCCGGTCCACACAAACGCGTCGAGCGCGAGGCGCGCCACGCGCGACGGGTGGCGCTGCGCGAACAGCGCGGCGCGCAGCGCTCCGGATGAAATCCCGTACGTCAGCAAACCCTGCACGCTGCGGCGCTGCAGGATGTAGTCGGTGGCAGCCGCGAGATCGTCGGCACCATTGGCGATGTCGCAGGTGATGTCGCGCCGCTTGTCGGAGCGCCCGTAGCCCTCCATGTCGACGCACCAGGTGACGAAGCCGCGGCGCGCGAACCAGTCCATTACCGATGAATCGGGCCTGCCCGGCACGACGAGGTCGAACGTCGGCTGCGAGGCCATCGACGAGCCGTGCACGAACAGCACTGCCGGCTTGCCGTCTGGCGTTCCTGCGTACTTCTCCCACAGGAAGAGCCGCACGTCGCCCTTGCGTGTCCAGTGTTCGTTGCCGGTGACCGTCGCCGGTTGCGTGGTGCTGTCGGTTGGCATCGTCCGTTCCGTTATCTGTTGCTTCAGGCGCTTCAGTCGATCTGCGCGCCCGTCTGTTTGATGACTGCTGCCCAGCGGCGCTTTTCCGCATGCAGGAATTGACCGAACTGCGCGGGCGTATCGCCCACGGCCTCGATCGACGCCTGCTCCATGTATCGACGAACGCTGCTGTCCTGTAACGCGACGACCACCGCGCGATGCAGCGTTTCGATCGCCGCAGCTGGCGTGCCTTTTGGCGCGAGCAGGCCCATCCAGACATATGCGGCGTAATCAGGCAATCCGGACTCGGCCAGCGTCGGCACGTCCGGCAACTGCGGCGAGCGGTGCTCGCCGGTGACCGCGAGCGCGCGCAGCTTGCCGGTCCGGATCTGTCCGATGACGCTGGATATGCCGGGCACGATCAGCGGCACGCGCCCGCCTATGACATCGGTCATCGCCGGTGCGCTGCCCCGGTAGGGTACGTGCGTCAGCGTGATGCCTGCCATCGACGCGAACATCGCCGCGAACAGGTGCTGCCCGCTGCCGTTGCCCGACGACGCGAAGTTGACCTGTCCCGGATGCGCCTTCGCATACGCGATCAGTTGCTGCACGGTGGTCACCGGCAGCGCTGGATTGACCGCGAGCACCGCCTGCTCGCGCCCGATCAGCGATACCGGCACGAAATCCTCGACCGGGTCGAACGTCAGTTTCGAGTACAGCGTGGCGCTGATGGCGTTGGTCTGCGACGCGAGCAGCAGCGTGTAGCCATCCGGTGGCGAGTGCGCGACGAACTCGCTGCCGATCGTGGCGCCGGCACCCGGCTTGTTCTCGATGTAGACCGCCTGTCCAAGCTGCTTTGCCATCGCCTGCGCGATGACCCGCATCGGGCCATCGACCGCGCCGCCCGCGGAAAACGGCACGATGATGCGGATCGGTCGCGACGGATAGTCGTCGGCGGCAGCCGGCACGGCGCACAGCGCCAGCAGAACGAACGTCAGTGCGCGAAACATGGCGTCGCTACTCCTCGGTAGTAGGTGGCGGCGGACGACTTAGCCGCGAGCCGCCGCCCGGCAGGTTCAACCGTCGCGCAACCGCTTTCGATGTCGGCGGCGAGGATCACGGTCAGTCTGCTGTGCACAAAATGAGCGGGGATCGGGAATTGGTCGGGGTGAGAGGATTTGAACCTCCGACATCTTGCTCCCAAAGCAAGCGCGCTACCGGGCTGCGCTACACCCCGAACCCGCCGATTATGCCAGCCGCGGCCAATCGCCTCGTGCAATGTGACGCGGTGGACCGGGCGCGAGGATTCCTGCGCACGCGTGGCCTGCGCTTTGCGGGCTACACCACGACGACGATTGCGGCGACAGTTGCAATCAGCGATGGAGTACGCGGCAACGACCAATTGGCCCCGCTTGTTGACCGAGAGCGCCATCGGGTATGGGGGCACTGCGTAGCTCGCGAGCGATACCAGCGGGCGGGCGGTGGCGCATCGTAGCCATGCACGGACGCACCCGCACCTTTTAGTTGTCGCCATGTGTCGCAATGATCGGGTTCGACCCACGGTCGTACCGTAGCGACCACACGCCGTCGTAATTTACCTCAACGCCGCTGGGTTCCCGCTTTCGCGGGAATGACAGTGG
>JBDTJK010000337.1:0-10283 GCA_039935875.1 Casimicrobiaceae bacterium | reverse complement strand
ACGCGTCCGGCAACTCCTTCTCGTTGTTGGAGGTGATGACGACCAGCGGACGCTGTCGCGCGCGCACCGTCTGCTGCGTCTCGTACACGTGGAATTCCATGCGGTCGAGTTCGCGCAGCAGGTCGTTTGGAAACTCGATGTCCGCCTTGTCGATCTCGTCGATCAGCACCACCGCCGGCGAATCGGCAACGAATGCGTCCCACAGCACGCCGCGCTTGATGTAGCGCGCGATGTCGCCCACCTGCGCATCGCCGAGTTGCGAGTCGCGCAACCGCGACACCGCATCGTATTCGTAGAGCCCCTGCTGCGCCTTGGTGGTCGACTTGACGTGCCACTGCAGCAGCGTGCGCCCCAGGCTGCGCGCCACTTCCTCGGCCAGCATCGTCTTGCCGGTGCCGGGCTCGCCCTTGATCAGCAGCGGTCGCCCGAGCGTCAGGGCCGCGTTGACGGCGAGCTTCAGGTCGTCGGTGGCAATGTAGCGATCAGTGCCTTCGAAGCGCATCAGCGAATGTTAGCCGAATTCAGCCGGGCATCGCCTGCAACAGCCACAGCGTGCCCATGCCCACGACGACGGTGGCGAGCGTGTTGCGCGTGAAAAAACCGATTACACCGGCCACCAGCGCCGCGATCACGCGTGGCGACAGTAGCGAGGCGAAGGTGGGCATCGAGACAAAGAATCCTGCGCTGCCGGCAGCCACTAGCGCCGGCATGCCGCGCAACAGTGGCGCGATCAGCGCGATGAAGCACAGCGGAACCGCAAAATCGAGCGACCAGGCAGCAGGCACCAGGTTGCCCACCATGAAGCCCACGGTATTCGTCACCTGCCATCCGCCCCACAGCGCTATCCCGCCGCCAAGGAAGTACAAAGCCCCTGCGCGCGGATCGTCAGCGTTATCGAGTCGCCCGATCGCCGCCGCGAACGCCTGGTCGGTGAGCAGGAACGCAAGCGCGTTCTGCCATGGAGGCGGCAACGGCTTCAGATAGGGTGCCATCGCTGCGCTGTACATCAGGAAGCGCAGCCCGGCGACGAAGCAGGTCAGCACGACTACACCCAGCGGCGCACCAGCGGCAAGCAACTGCGTCGCGAGAATCTGCGCCGCGCCCGAGAAGATGATGGCGCTCATGCCGAGCGCACTGAAGAAATTCGCACCCGCCGTGGCGGCGCCCACCCCGGTGACGAGTCCGAAGGGGATCAGGCCCACGCATGCCGGAAGCATGCCGGCAAAGCCTTCGCGAAAGTCGCTGGAGGTAATGATGTGGCGCATGCACGCGAAGGCGGTGGCGCCTCTGTGGAGCCACAAGTATACCGGCGGCGAAACGACGGCCGGGCAAGTCGCGGGATGACCGTAGGCACGCTTGTGCCTAGAATCGATACCGTGCCCCGATCCATCCCATCGCGCTATGCAGTGCTCCCTGCGGCCGCCTGCCGCGAACATTCGCATGGGTGTCGCGGTCGCGGCCAATGACCACGCGCATCGAACTGACCGCCGGCCCTGCGCGCGTGACGTTGCTGCCCGCCGTCGGCGGCGCGCTGGCTGCGTTCGCCTGGAACGACACGGCGGTGCTGCGGCCGATGTACGAAGAGGCCATCGCCACCGGCAACGTGCGGCTGGCGAGCTCCTATCCGCTGGTCCCGTATTCGAATCGCATCGCCGCTGCGACGCTTGTCACACCTGATTCGCAACACGCGCTGCTGCGCAATTTCGGCGACCATCCGCATGCGATCCATGGCGTCGGCTGGCAGCGCGCGTGGACGGTCGAATTCGCGGACCCTGGCAGTGCACGAATCACGCTTACCCACGTCGCGACCGGCGACGCATGTGGCGCGTGGCCGTGGTCGTTTGCGGCGACGCAGACGTTCGCGCTAAGCCGACAGCGCACGGGCGCCACGCTCGCCGCCACGCTGACGCTGCGCAATCGCAGTGACCGGGCGTTTCCGTTCGGCCTCGGCTGGCATCCGTTCTTCGCGTGCTCGGCAGCCACGACGCTGCAGTTTGACGCCGCAGGCGTCTGGCACAACGATTCGACACAACTGCCGTTGCGTTGGACGCCAGTCCCCGCCGAGTGGGACTTCGCGGCTGCACCCGCGGTCGCCGGCCTGTCGCTCGACAACGTCTTCACTGGCTGGCGCGGGCGGGCGGTGTTGCTGGATGCGCAAACGGGACTGCGCACGACGATCCGCGCCGATACCGCTTGCAGCTTCCTGGTCGTGTATTCGCCGGCGCCGCGCGACTTCATCGCCATCGAACCGGTCACCCATCAGACCAACGCGTTCAATCGCAGCGCGCACGGTGAAAGCGGCACCGGAACGCGGGTTCTGCCGCCCGGCGCCGCCTTTTCTTGTACGATGCGTATCACCGTCGAAGACCTCCGCGCAACATGATCAACACAGACCCCGTCGCGTCACCGTTCGCGTGCGCGCTCGACATCGGCGCAGCACTCGGCGAATCGCCGGTATGGAGCGTCGACGAGCAAGTCCTCTATTTCGTCGACATCCGCGCGCCATCGCTGAACCGTTTCGATCCCGCCGGCGGGCGCAACGTGGTGATGCCGATGCCCTCGTCAATCGGCTGCTTCGCGTTGCGCCAGCGCGGCGGGTTCATCGTTGCGTTGCGCGACGGCATCTGGCTCGCCGATCGCAACGGGGCGCTGGAGCGCAAGGTCGCCGATGCCCCCTATGACGTCGCGCATCATCGCTTCAACGACGGGCGCTGCGACCTGCAAGGACGTTTCTTCGCGGGCTCTATAAACGAGAACCGCGACGCGGAATCGGCACAGCTGGTGCGTATCGACATCGATTTCCGAATGACGCAGGTGCTTTGCGGCATGACGATCAGCAACGGTCTCGCATGGAGTCCGGACGGACGCACGATGTACCACGCCGATACGCCGACGCGCAGCATTCGTGCATTCGACTACGACAGCGCCAGCGGTACGCCTTCGAATCCACGCACGTTCGCGTCCTTCGCCGGCGCGACCGAGCGTCCGGATGGCGGTGCCGTCGACAGTGCCGGCAACTACTGGACCGCGTTCTTCCATGGTGGCAAGGTGGTGAAGCTGTCGCCGCGCGGCGAGATCCTCGATGCACTGCCGGTGCCGGCGATGTGCCCGACGATGTGCGCGTTCGGCGGTCCGGAACTGCGTACGCTGTACGTGACCAGCGCGCGCGGCGGCAGGCCTGCGGACGAACTCGCGCGCCTGCCGCAATCGGGTGGCGTGTTCACGCTCGAAGTCGACACGCCGGGGCGACCCGAACCGCGCTTCGCTGGGTAAGGATCAAGCGCCCAATGGCGATATTCATCGATCCGGCCGCTTACCTGCGCATCGACGCGCTGCAGGCGTTCGGCACCACGGCCTCCGGCGCCTCGTTCGCGACATCGACCGGCGACATCCTCGAAGTGACCTGCTATGGGCCGGGCATATTTCGCGTGCGTCTCGGTCCCGATACGCGCCCCGACTACGGGATCGTCGTCGGTCGCGCCAGGGAATGTGCGGTCACGCACGTGCGCGACCAGCCGTCGACATTCGCCGCAGGCGACGCGACGCTCGAGCTCGGCGGGTCGCCGCTGCGTTTTCGCCTGTCATGGAAAGGCGCGCCGGTGTTCGGCTCGATCACCGATGAACACCTGCGCGGCTGGACGCGGTTGCCGGCATTCGGTCGCTTGCGCTCCGGCGCGCAATGGAGTGCCGCGTTTGCGCTCGACACCGGCGAAGCGGTGTACGGCCTCGGCGAGAAATTCGGCATGCTCGACAAGCGCGGGCAACTGGTGCACTCGCAGGTTGACGATGCCCAGGGCGTCAATACCGGCCTTGCCTACAAGAGCACGCCGTTCGCGTGGGGCTCCGGCCGCGGTAACGGCGCCTGGGGTGTGTTCGTGCATACGCCGGGCATGGTCTCGCACGGCGTCGGCCACGCCGACTGGTCGCATCGCAGCTATGCCGTGGTGGTCGAGGACGAGGCGCTCGACCTGTTCCTGTTTGCCGGCGACACGCCAGCCGCGATCATCGACGCCTACACGGCGATCACCGGCCGCCCGGCACCGGTGCCGCGCTGGAGCCTCGGGTTGTGGATATCGCGCAACTACTATGAATCGGCGCAGCAGGCCGCCGACGTCGCGGCGAAAATGCGCGCGCACAGGATTCCGTGCGACGTGCTGACGCTCGATGCGCGCGCGACGTGGAAGACCGGCACGCGCTTCGACTTCACCTGGGATGCGGAACGCTATCCGGATCCGGTCACCGCGCTGGCGGCGATCAAGGCGCACCAACTGCGCGTCTGTGTTGCCGAAGGCCCGTATATTTCGGTGCACTCGCCGCTGTTCCAGGAAATGGCGCAGCGCGGCTTCCTGCTCAGGAACGACGACGGTTCCGCATGCATCTTCGGATGGAACATCGATTCAACCGGCGGCCCTGCCGGCAGCGCGATGACGCCGCCGTCGGAGAGCGGAATCGTCGACTTCACCAATCCGTCGGCCTACGATTTCTGGCGCGAGGCGCACCGCCTTCTGTTCGAGGCAGGCGTGGACGTCATCAAGAGCGCGGGCGGCGAACATGTGCCAGACGATGCGCTGGCGCACAACGGCGATCGCGGGCGGCGCCTGCACAACGTGTATCCATTGCTGTACAACCGCTGCGTGTTCGAGGCGACCGCGAAATTCCAGCCGCGCATCGACGCGCCACCGATCGTGTGGAGCCGCGCCGGATGGGCAGGCAGCCAGCGCTATCCGCTGGGCTGGGGTGGCGATCCGCAGAGCGACTGGGAGGGTCTCGCCGCCTCGATTCGGGGTGCGCTTTCGCTCGGCATGAGCGGTACGCCGTTCCACGCGAGCGACATCGGCGGCTATTACGGCTCGCAGCAGCCGTCGCCCGAACTCTACCTGCGCTGGCTGCAGATGGCGGTGTTTGCGTCGCACATGCGCATGCATGGCATCGGCGAGCGCGAGCCATGGGCGTTCGGCGGCAGCGCCGAGGCGGTCGCGCGCAAATGGCTCGCTTTTCGCTACCGGCTGATCCCCTATCTCGAGTCGGTGATCGTGGACGCAACGCGCAACGGCATGCCGGTGATGCGCGCGATGCCGCTGGTATTTCCCGATACGACGATGCTGCGCACGTTCGACACGCAGTTCATGTGCGGTGAGGCACTGCTGGTGGCACCGGTCACGCAGCCAGGTGGCACTGTCGACATCGCGCTGCCGCCGGGTGCGTGGTACGACCTCAACACGCGCCAGCGCTACGCGGGCCGGCAGGTACTGCGCTATACGGCCCCGCTGGACCAGTTTCCGGTGTTCGGCCGCGAAGGATATGCATTGCCGCTCGGCCGCGCGGTGCAGCACACCGGCGAGATCGACGCTGCGGCACCGCTGGAGATGCTGTGGGTGTTCGGGCGGCCTGCGCAACCGTTGGAAGGATTCGCGCAGGCGCGGGTCGGCATCGTCGGTGCCGACGCCGGCGTGCATCCGTCGGCGGGACTCGCCGTGCAGGTATTCGGTGACGCTGCCGCTGTCACAGTGCATCCCGCATGACAACCTACGAGCCCGGCAGCGGCCGTGTGCCCGCAATCGCGATCACCGCAGGCGAACCCGCCGGCATCGGCCCCGAGCTATGCGCGATGCTGGCCGTGCGCCACGCTCGCTCGCCGTTCGCGGCGTCCTTCGTCATCATCGGCGACCGCGCATTGATCGCGCAACGTGCAGCGCGCATCGGCATCGATCTCGCACTGCCCGCGTTTGCACCTGCGTCACGCGAGCTGCCGCCGCTGTGCGTGTGGGATGTGCCAGTCAGCGTGCCGGTCGCGCCAGGCAATCCCGATCCTGCGAACGCTGGACACGTGATGACGATGCTGGCTCGCGCCTGCGACGCGTGCGCGACTGGCGAGTTTGCCGCGCTGGTGACGGCGCCGGTGCAGAAGAGCGTGCTGCTCGACGCCGGCCACCCGTTCAGCGGACACACCGAATTCTTCGCGCAACGCACGCATACGCCTCGGGTGGTGATGATCCTCGTCGGTGGCGCGCAACAGTCGCCATTGCGCGTGGCACTGGCGACCACGCACCTGCCGCTGTCGGCGGTGGCGCCTGCCATCACCCGCGACATGCTGCTGCAGACGTTCACCATCATTGCGCGCGAACTGCGCGACAAGTTCGGCATCGCGGCGCCACTGATCGGCGTGTGCGGGTTGAATCCGCATGCAGGCGAGGGCGGACATCTGGGACGCGAGGAGATCGACGAGATCGTGCCCGCGATCGCGGCGGCACGCGCTGCGGGCATCGCGATCGAAGGCCCGCTGCCTGCCGACACCATCTTCGTGCCGCAACAGGCGCGACGGTTCGACGCCATCGTGGCGATGTATCACGACCAGGGGCTGCCGGTACTGAAGGCCGCGAGCTTCGGCGGCGGCGTCAACGTCACGCTCGGATTGCCATTCGTCCGCACTTCCGTCGATCACGGCACCGCGCTCGATCTCGCGGCCGACGCGGCGCGCGCCGCGCAGGCGGACCCTGGATCGCTGTTCGCGGCGATCGATCTCGCGATCGAAATCGTGGCGTCGAGCGGGCGCTAGGGGTGCGCGGCGTCGTCGACAGCCATGTCGCGCGGCGCCGCTTCGGACAGAACTTCCTGGTCGACGCGCACTACATCGCGCGCATCGTCGATGCCATCGACCCGCAAGCGGGCGACAATCTCGTCGAAATCGGTCCCGGCCTGGCGGCACTGACCACCGGCCTCACCCGTCGAGCAGGCCACATCACGGCAATAGAAATCGATCGTGACCTGGCGGCGCGCCTGCGTGCGCAATTCGATCCGTCCGCGCTGACGCTGATCGAAGCCGATGCGCTGGCCTTCGACTACGCAACGCTGGCGCCGTCGCTGCGCGTGGTCGGCAACCTGCCGTACAACATCAGTTCGCCGCTGTTGTTTCATCTCGCGGGGTACGAGTCCCGCCTGCGCGACCTGCACGTGATGCTGCAGAAGGAGGTCGTCGCGCGGATGACCGCTGCGCCAGCGAGCGCCGACTATGGGCGGCTGTCGGTGATGCTGCAGGCAACCTTCGCCATCACGCGACTGTTCATCGTGCCACCGGGTGCGTTCGCGCCGGCGCCGAAGGTCGATTCGGCGGTCGCGCGGCTGGTGCCGCTCGGCGAGAGGAAGCCATTTGTCGCCGACCAGGCGCTGTTCGCGCGCGTTGTCGCGGCCGCCTTCGCGCAACGCCGCAAGACGCTGCGCAACGCACTGTCCGCACTGTGCGATGCTGGGACGATGCGCGAGGCGGGCATCGATCCCGCTGCGCGCGGCGAGACACTGCCGGTCGGCGACTTCGCTCGTCTCGCGAATCTGCTTGCGTCGCGCGCCGGAAGCTGACCGTTCGGCGATCCGCGACGCTTCAGCGGAAGTAGGTCGAAGCCGCCTGCTGCAACCACTGCACTGGCACCAGCAGCACGATCTGCGCGAGGACGATGACGATCAGTGGCGACAGGTCGAGCGTGCCGCCTACCGGGGGCACACGGCGGCGGATCGGGCGCAGGAACGGAAACGTCAATGCGTTGAGCAGTCCCGACAGTGGGCCCTCGGGCGCCACCCACGACAGGATCGCTTGCGCGAACACCGCGATGATCAACAGCCAGATCGCCGATTTCAAGAGCTCGATCAGCGCCGCGACGACGATGTAACCGGCGGCAGTCCACGTGATGCCGGCGAATCCGCTGCCGAACAGCAGGTACAGCGCGAGTATCCACGCCGTCTGCGACAACCACGCGGCGCAAAGCGATGCCCAGTCGTAGCCGCGCGCGCCCGGGATGATCCGGCGCAGCGGCTTGACGATCCAGTCGGTCAGCGCGATCACCGATTGTCCAAGCGGATTGCGGAACGGCGCGCGCAACACCTGCATCGCGAACCGCAGCAGCAGCGTGTAGGTGAACATGCCGAACACGACATCGATGACGAGCTTGGCGGCCTGGTCGATCATGGCGTCACTCGCGGCCCGCCGCGTCGCCCAGTTCGCGCGAGCGCGCCGCGGCCGCCTTCACCGCGTCGATGAAATGACGCTTGACCTCCGCGCGCTCGAGCTCGCCAATCGCGCGCTCGGTAGTGCCGCCCTTGGACGTGACTTGTGCGCGCAGCGCCGAGGGCTCGAGCGTGGACGCCTGCGCGAGCTTGATCGCGCCGTCGAACGTCGCGTACGCGAGCTTGCGCGCATCGGCTGCACCGAAGCCCAGTTCCATCGCCGCTTCGGTCAGGCCCTCGAGAAAATAGAACACGTACGCCGGCCCGCTGCCGGACACGCCGGTGACATCGTCGAGCGCCGTCTCGCGCCGGCAGCTGACGATCTCGCCGGCCGCGCGCAGCACGCCGGTGGCACTGGCGAGTCCGTCGTCCGGCACGTCATCCGTGGCGTAGACGCCGGTGACGCCCGCGCCAACCAGCGCCGGCGTATTCGGCATCGCACGCACGATCCGCGTATAGCCGCCGAGCCAACGCGACAGATCGGCGCAGCGCACGCCGGCGACGATCGACAGCAGCGCCGGCACCGCATGGATCGACATCGCCAGCGCCGCGCACGCAGCCCGTGCGTTCTGCGGTTTCACGGCAAGCACCGCCAGCCCGATATCGGACAGCAGGTCGTTGGGGACGGCGTCGACACAACGTATGCCGTCGAAGCGCGCGATGAGCGCCTCCCGTTGCGATTGCGCAGGCTCGATGACGGTGATCGCGTCCGCGCGATGCCCGCGCGCGACAATGCCTCCGATCAGCGCCGTGGCCATGTTGCCGCCACCGACGAAAAGGATGGTACTCATGCGCTTTGCTCCCCGTTGTTGTCTCCACCGGCCGCCGGCAGCGAATCTCGTGGCGGACGCGCGCCGAACAGCGCGGACCCGACGCGCACCTCGGTCGCACCCTCGGCGATCGCCAGTTCAAGGTCGCCGCTCATGCCCATCGACAACGTATTCACCGCGAGGCCTTCGTCGATTGCGCGCTCAAAGCATTGCCGCAATGCGCAAAACTGCAACCGTTGCACGTCCGCACCGGCGTCGGGCGCTGCGATGCCCATGAAACCGTCCAGTGCGAGCCCCGGCAATCGCGCGACTTCGCGTGCCAGTGGCAGCGCTTCATCGGCGCGAACCCCGCTCTTGCTGGCCTCGCCGCTGATGTTGACCTGCACCAGCACCCGCAGCGGCGTTGCCGCTGCCGTGCGCGCGGTCGCCAGGCGACGGGCGATGCGCAGGTCGTCGATCGTCTCGACCGCGTCGAACAACCCTGCTGCGAGTGCGGTCTTGTTCGATTGCAACGGTCCGATCAGCCTCCACTCGATGCCAGGCAGGTCCTCCAGCAACGCTTTCTTGGCCACTGTCTCCTGTACGTAATTCTCGCCGAATGCGCGCTGTCCGCACGCGTGGACCGCGCGCACCGCTCCGGCGGGGAAGGTCTTGGACACTGCCAGCAGGCGGACGTCGGCTGCGGTGCGACCAGCGTCACGCGCGGCGATGGCGATGCGCTGCATCACGGCTTGCCACGCGTTCTCGTAGTGGCTCATAATCGTTTGCCGACAATGCCGGCGGCATAAGACGGCATGAAACTTGCATTGAAAGTTGCCCTAATGGCTTGATTTATCGGGCAACCCGGCGCCGCCAGGGACCTGTCGATCGCCGATAACGCGGGATTATAGATGGACATCACCGAACTCCTCGCTTTCGCCGTCAAGAACAAGGCGTCCGACCTGCACCTCTCGGCCGGCCTGCCGCCGATGATCCGCGTGCACGGCGACATCCGCCGCATCAACCTGCCACCGATGGAACATGAAGACGTGCACGCGATGGTGTACGACATCATGAGCGACGCGCAGCGCAAGACGTTCGAGGAATCGCTCGAGGCCGATTTCAGCTTCGCGGTCCCCAATCTCGCACGTTTCCGCGTCAATGCCTACAACCAGAGCCGCGGCGCGGCCGCCGCATTCCGTACGATCCCGAGCAAGGTGCTGTCGCTCGAGGAGCTCAACGCACCGAAGGTGTTCGCCGAGCTGACCAACCGCCCGCGCGGCCTGATCCTGTGCACCGGTCCGACCGGCTCCGGCAAGTCGACGACGCTGGCGGCGATGACCAACCACGTCAACGAAAACGAATACGGCCACATCCTGACGATCGAGGACCCGATCGAGTTCCTGCACGAGTCGAAGAAGTGCCTGATCAACCAGCGCGAAGTCGGGCCGCATACGATGTCGTTCGCCAACGCGCTGCGTGCGGCGTTGCGCGAGGACCCCGACTACATCCTCGTCGGCGAAATGCGCGACCTGGAGA
>JBDTJK010000336.1:0-8865 GCA_039935875.1 Casimicrobiaceae bacterium | reverse complement strand
CCGCTGGCGAACAACAAGTGTCGAATGCAACGGAAGGTTTTCCATCATCTTGGACGCAGATAATCGG
The DNA here is from genome assembly GCA_039935875.1 of Casimicrobiaceae bacterium. Taxonomy (GTDB): domain Bacteria; phylum Pseudomonadota; class Gammaproteobacteria; order Burkholderiales; family Casimicrobiaceae; genus VBCG01. Next base: position 8,798 of record JBDTJK010000336.1, on the reverse strand, counting down.
TCAATCCGGATGCAATTCCTTAGGCCGAATGACCCGCCAGCAAGGAATGTTCGATTCTGTCGTCAACCATGGGAGGAAAATTCATCACGTCCCTGATCGTGGCTTCCCAGGGCGCCTGCCAGCGCAATTTGGAGAAGACGACGGAAACGTCAAGCGCGTTCCGGGCAAGTCGCGCGAGCTGCGGCCGATCATCGAGGACCGTTTGGATCGCCCGCACCAGTTCCCGCGCGACTGGCTTCACCAGCAATCCACTGTAGCCGTCCGTGATCAGGTTGGGAAGGCCGCCGACATTTGTCGCGATGACGCAGTTATTGGTGGCCATCGCTTCGATGCATGACAGGGAGGTTCCTTCCGCATACGCAGTGGGTATGAGCACGATGTGGCTTTGCGCATAGGCTTGCCCCATCTCTTCCATCTCCAGTTCGTACCACAGCACCCGTCCGGGGTGACGCGACATGAACTGCCGCGTGCGTTCGCCGTCCTCGGCAGAAGCCTGGCCGCAAAGATGCAAATTCAGGTGCGGGTAGCGCGGAAGCAGGAAATCAAATGCCTCGATCGTCTCGTACAGGCCGCGAGCCTCGTAGAGTCGCCGTGGATATAGCGCGACCATCTTTTGTGCGTCAAAATTCTTGCTGACCGGCGCGAAATGCTCGCCATCGACATAGTTTGGAATGTATTCAAGATGCCGTGCGAGCGGCCAGTCGATGGTGCGTACCCAGTTGATGAAATTGGTGTCCACGCAAACACAGGTGTCGCAGATCCGAAGCGCATCGAAAATCGCGTATCGATCTGCCATGCTGAAATTGCCCAACCGGTTGCCGCGCCCGTCCCAATGGATGCCGTGATTGATGCCGATGACGCGCTTGTCCGGGTTCAGATCCGATGCAAGATCGAGGGGTGACGCGATTACCAATCCGGCGTCCCTGGAAACGTCGACAAAACCGCGCGACATGGCGCGCAAGTCCAGTTTGTCTACTATAGGTACGCCGACCACCTCAATGCCGTGGAAGTTGCGCTCAAAGGAGACATGGGCGTTTTGCACGATCCTGACCTGCAGGCCCATTCGCTTGCACAAATGGGCAAGGTCCAGGGCGTAGCGCTCAGCCCCCCCTTTGTAGACACTATTGCCATGCCAGTCGAAAAAATTGAAATTGACGATGTCCACCCGTGTTTGATCCCCGTGGACAGGGAAAACGGTATGGGCAAGATCCAGCTGCAGCAGAGCGGTCGTTATTGGGGCGATCAAGACTTGCCACGCGTGCTGCTGCGTCAATGCCGCATGCCGCGACGGCACCATTCGATTCCAGCTGCCTTGTTCGACGGCGGCGACAATGGCGTCGGCGTCCGCGACAAGAGCGAAGTCGGCATATTCGCGCATGGTCATCGTCGGCGTGGACAGGACCGGCTTGCCGGCCGCCACGAATTCGAAGAATTTGAGCGGCGATACGGCGTCGGTTGATGTATTGAGGACAAACGGCACCAGTCCGCAATGTATGCGCGACAGATAGGAACGCAGTTCGTCGTAGCCGAGATGGCCCAGGTGAGTGACATTGGGCCGTGAAAACAGTGCCTCCGCACGTGCCTGGAGAGTCAGCGCATTGCGGGTGATGAACGCGTTGACCGGACCGGCAAAAAGCAGCTCGACCCCGGGCAGTTCCGCCAGGCGGTTGAGAAGATCGAAGTCGAGCAACTCGGAGATTACGCCGTGATAGCCGATGACCAGCGGGGTCATGGATTCCGGTTGTCCCACCGGAGAAAAATCGTCAGGGAAAACCCCGTTCGGCACGAGGTGCACATTCGTGGCCATGGCCGAGGTGCGCTCGAACAGCGCCTTGGAGGTACACATGACCAAATCGGCGCGCGCCAGGAGCGCCTCGTGGTCCGCGGCCATCGCATCGCAGAAATGGGCGAAGATTTCCAGCCGGTCGAGGACGTCATAAACAACGAAGGCGCGAGGAAGCAGGTCGGCGACGTACCGATGCATGGGCGCCGTAATGTAAAGCACAATCGGCAAGCTGGCGAAGTGTGTGAGCACATCCTCATAAAGATTGCATTCGTACAGCCGTTGCCCGCGTTTGCGAATGACGGGCTCGTCGCCTCCAATGGTCACGATGATGCAAACGTAGCCCTGGTCCGCCAGGGCCCGAAGCACGTGTTCTGGCCGTTGCCGCAGGCTGAGGTCATAGGCAGCCGGGTAGATGACAATCCCCCGATAACCGCGTTCGTTCGCAAGGAGCCCTTCCAGCGTCCGACGGCGCACCTTGGACGACACCTTCGCGTAAGCCCGCACGTAGCGGTCCTGCGCATCCCGGTTGCCTACGTAGCCCAGGTTCTCGGGTGGTGGGAAGGATGCGCCATCGGACCTGTCCTTCACAAAGTGGCCAATCCTGGCCAGTGTCGTCCCGAACCCTTCGCGCGCATAGGATTCGCAAGTCTTGCGAAAGAGGTGGAGCGGTCCCTTGGCCGCGATTTTGCCAATCAGTTTTGACATGAATTCTCGCGCTCGCCGCACGCCGGATGAATGAGGCTTGCGACCTCGGCTCCTTTGCTGGGCCATGTGTTCTCGGCCGCTTCGCGCGCAAGCGTTGCTTCATATTCACTGCCGCCTCGTGCCGCCAGCGCGTGATCGAGGCACGCAACGAATTCGCCAGGTGTACCGGCGCGAAATACCGACGAATACTTGCGACATTCGCGCAGGTCGGTGGCAACCACTGGAAGTCCCAGCGCCATGTATTCAAACAGTTTGAGCGGAGAAGTGCTCTCCGTGATGGCATTCACCTTGAACGGAATCATTCCCACGTCGAACCAGCAAGCCCAGCGCGGCAAGTCCTCGTAGGGCACGACGCCCAGACGATGCACGTTGGGCAGGGATTGCCAGTTGACCGCGTCCGGTGTCGCGTCGTAATCCTGCCCGATCAGGACGAATTCAAGGTCGGGCCTGTGCTTCGCGACCGCAGCAAGCAGATCGAAATCGAACCAGCTGGCCAACGCGCCAAAATAACCGACGATGGGTTTTCCTCTTGCAGTGATGGCAGACATGCCGGGAGGTACAGGAAATTGGCCGCGCCGCACGGCAAAGTGCGCGACATCGACGCCGTTGGTGACCCGCTTTGCATTGTGCGTCCGCCACGAACCCACTTCCTCATCAAGGCGATCGGCGGTGCTGACCACAAAGACTTGCTCATCAGCGAGAAACGCGCGGTGTCGCTCCCGTACAAACGCGGGAATGGGGCACCGGGCAATGCTTTCGTGCAATTCGTCGACATACTCGTAGAGCACCCGGTCCCCTGGCTGCATATGCTTTCGTAGTCCATCGACGTCGTGCTTCGTGTCGGTGGAATAGACGTGCCAGATCTTGGATTCTGGCAACGCTTGCAGTAGCGCCAACTGGTCTGTCAGCACCAGTCCTTCACCCACTTCCCGGAAGCCATGAACGCCGTCCCTGCTTCCCGGTAGGCAATAGAAGTACAGGAATCCACATTCAGCGAGTGCACGCGCCATATGCTGCGGCCGTTGAAACAGAGGAACCGCGAAGTCCATCACTGGCAACAGCACAATGATTGGCCGCCCGGTGTTTCGCTGCAGGATTGCGTCCAGCTGATCGGAAAACCTGCCGCTGGAATTGGCCGTCGGCGACAATTTGCGGTGCACCTTGACCAGCGCCATTCTGCCCGCGAGGCGAGGGCCTTCGGCGCGCGCGGTCATTAGACCTTTGAATGTGATATCCAAGGATCGGGATGCGATCCGTTGGACCCATCGGGCAAGCGCCCCGATCCGATAGGACCGCGAATTGATTACGCTGTGGTAGCGCGTCCGCCATGTTTCAGCCTCGGCGGCGCGGGCGCTTATTTCATCCAGTCGCAGCGCGTCCGTTGCGGAAAAGGTGCTGGAAAGCCGGTCGATTTCCGCGCGCGCTTCGCGAAGTTGCAGTAGCGTTTCGGATTTTTTCGCGTCCAAGTGGGCGCCGTCGGCGATTTGCGCATGCAGGCGCCCCTCCAGTGACCCCATGATCCGCCGGACGCCCGGGGGCAAATCTGGCTGCCACTCGGTCAGCCAGCGTCGTTGTCCAACGCCTGCAACAGACACAGTCTGTTTTGTGGCAGACATCGCCTCCCACAATAAGTCCCTGTGCTTGAGGGCGGCGCGGCTGAGCTCGCATGCGACACTGCCTGTAACGCGGAACGCCTGGCTACGAGTGCTGCCGGTGACGATCTCCAACGCGGGCCCCAGTGCACGCTCGATTTCACCCAGTTTGAGACGCTGCGACGCGGGCATGCCAAGGTCGGCGTTCATCGCGCCTACCTTCTCGTCGTATTCCAGCGCAACGGCTGGCAAGCCTGCCAGATGTGCCATCAGCAATGCGTGCATGCGCATTGCCAATGCCGCGTCGCACTGTCTGATTGCAGCATACGCCTGCTGTATGGTGGTTCCCGTCCAAATGATGTGTTGCGCGGCGGTCCCCAGCCGATCGATCAGGCGACGAGCGATGACGCTTTCGGGCTGAGGCGACCCGACCGGCAGCGGCGCGCGAAAGAAATCGATCCACAAGCAGACCCAGTCATCCGCAAGCGCCGTGCCCAGCACCTGCACGAACTTGTCCTCCCAATGTTCCTCAAAGGGCCAGTCGCGCACCACGACCGCCAGAACCTTGCGGCCCTTGAGCGCTGGATATTCATTATCCAGGGGGCGCGCGGGAGGCTCCTCCCCAAGCCAGGACCATCCGGGGTCCGGCGCTATAAGTGGTCGCGCCGCGACGCCTATGTCCTGCAAAATCGCCGCCGAATGGGCATCGCGAAGCGAGATCGAGCTCATTCGCTGATACACGTCCCGGGTCAGTTCGCGCGAGTTCTCACTGCGCAGCGGACCAACGCCCTGCGCCAATGCCGCGCGTGGAACTCCCAGGGTTTCCGCAAGGTACGCGTATTGTGCGAATTGCGTTGCTTCATAGGCAGGAAAGCGCCCAACTACCTCGGCATCGAGCGCATCGTAGTCCTGGAACAGGCCGCCGCCGCCGAGCACCAGTAAATCGGCGGTCGCAAACGCTTCCACGATGGCGGGCAAGTCTCCATACGACACCGCCTCTACGCCATGGGTTGCGCGAGTCTCATCCGGGCTGACGCTGACAGCGACCACAATGCCGCCGGCCTCCTTCACCCATCCGGAGATCACAGAAAGCAAGAGTTCATCGCCCAGGTTGAGTGAACCGTAGTTACCAACCATGACCACGCGGCGGGGATTCGCGCGCAATGATTCGAGCAGGCTGTTCTCCGCTGCGATCGCTGCGGCTGGCTGGTCGATGGGGTGAAGTTGCTCGTTCAAATCATCCACTTGAAAGTTTGCGGGCCGTGGGTGGTGGCGGCAGGGATTGCTGGCGGCGTAAACAGCGGGCATCCAGCCGCATATTGCTGACTATTCCACGACGCTGGCGAGCGCCGGTGCGATCGAAAGTCTTTCACCGTAGGTGGCACAGGGTTCAAGCCAGCCCGTCCCGGCGAAAGTTTGGGGCAGTATGTCGACATGGCCCGCGTACGCGAGGCGGGCGTGGCGGCGATATTCGCCCGATGCGTTGTCACCCACGCCCAGCGCCACGACGTACCGCGCGCCGCCCATGTTGGCTCGCAATGTCCATACAAACTGCCGGCGCGAGCGTTCCTTCGCGGGGGCAGGGTGCACGTTCATATGCGCAGTCGTCGTCGCCCAAAGCGAGATATCGTCGGTGCTCTTGATGTTGATGCCAAAACATGGGGCCGGATTTGCGGCATTGAAAATGACGTCCACGACAACACAAACGCTTTCGCCAAAGGAAAAACACGACTTGGGATTGCCGGCGGAATCGGTAATTGCCACGCTGACAAAATCGGTCGCGGCGCCTTCAGCGGCGAAGGAGGAGGGCGACGACATTGTTGGCGACAACGCCGGCGCCGGCAACGGGGCGTCCCGCACAATGCCACCTTCCTGGACCACCACGTCATTTGAATATCGTTCCACAACTTCACGACAAGGTCCCTGCGCAACGGTCCGTCCCTCGTTGATATAGATTGCCCTGTCGCAGAATTCAATCAGAGTGTTGGCGGAATGGCTGACCAGGAGGATGGCCACGCCCGCTTGCTGCATCTTTCGAATGCGATCCAGGCATTTGCTTTGAAATGGCGTATCGCCTACTGCCAACGCCTCGTCGACTAGCAGAATGTCAGGCGTCACGTGAACCGCGACGGCAAACGCCAGCCGGACCATCATTCCGCTCGAATAGGTCTTCGCGGGCTGGTCCATGAAGTCGCCTATGCTCGCGAAGTCGGCAATGGCGTCAAAGTTGGCCAGCATCGTGCGGCGCGAAATTCCCAGAATTGCACCGTTAAGGAACACGTTTTCCCGGCCGGTGAATTCAGGGTTGAAACCGCTACCCAGCTCGAGCAGCGCGGAAATGCGGCCCTTGACGTCGAGGCTGCCCTCGGTCGCAAACAGCGTCCCGGCAATGAGTTGCAGCAGCGTGGACTTGCCCGAGCCGTTGCGGCCGATGATGCCTACGGTCTCCCCTTTGCACACCTCAAGGGATACGCCGCGCAGCGCCCAGAATTCGCGATAGAACGTCCGCTTGCCGCGAAGCAGCGTCTGCAGCAGCCGGTGATGCGGCTTGGAGTAGATTTCGTATCGCTTGCCCAGTCCGGTGGCACTAATGACCGGCGCGCGATCCGGCATGCGCTCAGAGGACATCGGCAAAGCCCCTTCGCGTACCCTGAAACCAAGCGAAGCCCGCGTAGGCGACAAGCAGCGCAACCAGGCAATACCGCGCGAGCATCACCCAGTCAGGCATCAGCCCGTCGATGAGCACGTGCCGGGCCTCCTGAATGGGGAGCGTGAGCGGCGACATCTGGACCAGCGTGAGAAACGGCTCCTGCAGCGCGTCGAGAGGATAGAACACCGGGCTTGCAAACATCAGCACGACGGAGATAAAGGGAACGACATGGCCGACGTCGCGCAAATACACGCCCAGCGATGACAGCAGCCAGCAAAAACCCAGCAGCATGATCAGCAAGGGAATCACGACCAGCGGCAGCAGAAACGCAGTTGCCGGTGGCAATCCATGCGTGAGCACATAGAAAGCCAGCCAGATAAGTATGCCGACCAGGAAATGAAACAACGCGCTGCCGATGCCTACGATGGGCAGTAACTCCAGCGGAAACACAACCTTGCGGACAAGATTGGCTTGGCCGACGATCAACTGTGGCGCGCGAATGATCGACTCGGACAGGAACCCGTGCAACAGCAGTCCGACAAACAGGATCAGCGCAAAGTCCGCCTTGACCTGTAAGGTGTTTCCCCAGCGTGCGTGAAAGACTTCACTGAAAAAATAGGTGTAGACGGCAAGCATGAGCAACGGATTGATGGCGGACCAGAGGATCCCGCCGGCCGATCCCCTGTAGCGACTGCGTGTGTCGCGTTCGATCATCTGGGCCAACAGTTCCCGATGGCGCCACAAGCTTCGGATGGGTTCGAGCGGGCGCAACTGTGGACGCAATCGCAATCGTATTCCCCGGAAGCCTGAATCCTGCCGTTTTACTTCGCTCGGAATTATCGCACGCAACCCTCTCGCGCCTGCACCTACGAGTCCACACAGACCATAGCGGAGTGTCGCGCCATTGTAATGCGCCGTGGCATGCGTCAACGGTGCAAGCTGGGTGCCATTTCATATCCGGCGGATGCCGTGGCGTTGGTGCGCCAAGCGCATCCACCATTGCTGCCGACCGCGTAGCCCACGTCTGCGGTGCCCGAAATCGTGCGCGCTGCCTTGCCGCGGGCGGCTCCGGCAACGCGCGCTTGGCGATCAGGTCCGCGAGCTGCGCGCTTCGCCGGATGGTCTGGTCGGAAGGCGCGTGCACAGCCGCTCGATTGCGGCGAAATCAAGGGTTGCTAAATAGGCCAGGGTCAGCGGGCCCGCGGGATGCAAACGTTGGGACGGCAGGACTGGAAATGCCTGCTGTCGCGCAAATGTTGCGTGTTCATCGCGATGTGTCGAGCAGTAGATGCAACTGCGTCGCTATCGACGCGGCGCGCTGGTGCCACGTCGCGTCGGCCAGGAATGCCGCTCGCGCTTTACTGCCTGGCGGCTGCGTGATGGCCCGGCGCGCGACGAGCTCGAGGCATCGAGCCGCGTCGCCATAAAACGTGGCGAACGGCGCAAACTTCGCAAGCGCCGGCAGCCTGGCGCACAGGATCGGTTTGCCGAGTGCGATGTATTCATACATCTTGACCGGATCGACAGCGCGTGTGAGCGGGGTGTCGCGGAACGGCAGGATCATTGCATGACATCCGGCAACGGCGCGACGCAGGTCTCGATTGCGCGCGGGCGGATGCAAGTGGAGTCGCGGATGCGCAAGGCGCAAGCCGGCGTCGACCGGACCTATCAACTCGACTTCCAGGTCGTCATTTGCGTCGAGCAATTGGATGAGCAGGCTGAAATCGAGCCAATCGGCAATCGTGCCGAAATACCCGAACCGCAAGGCTCCGGTGGCAGGCAATTCGACCGTCGCGTCCACCGGAAACGCCTTCGGATCGTAGCCATTGGGTACCAGATGCACGTGGTGCAGTGCGGCACCGCGCTCGACGCAGCGCGCCATCAGCGTTTCCGATGTGCAGATGACGGCAGACGCGCGGGCGAACAGTCGCCGCTCGTCGAGCGCCTTCGCAGCGCGCACGGTGACGTGCTGCGCGAAAGCCAGCGCATCGTCCATGCAGTCGTAGACGACGGGCACATCAGGTGATGAAGGCAGCCACGCTGCGCATTCCGGCGCGGTGACGAC
>JBDTJK010000335.1:0-9271 GCA_039935875.1 Casimicrobiaceae bacterium | reverse complement strand
TTACTGCAAGACTCACTCGAACGGACCAAAGCCCAGCCTCGCGGCCAAACCTTCGTCCTCGAACCCAGGGCCACAAAATCCCCTACAGGATCCCGCTCCCCAAGCTCGCACTTGCGTTTCGTGTGAGCACCAAAGTTTCCTGTGCAAACCCCTCGCACCACAGCCAGGGCCTAAGCCCCAACCACGACACGAACGCCAGTCAACCCCAGCACCCACACCTATCGATTGCTGATTTTTAAAGAGCGGCCGCTTCCCACCAACTGCCAAAGTGATCTGCCCGATGCGGAACCCGCTGACTTGCTCGGGCACCTGGGGCTGGGAAACAGCGAAGACATCGATTGTAGCGCCAACGGGTAACTTTTGCAAGTACGTCGCGTCACGCCGATCCCGGCGCCTACCCCACGCGATGCGGTTCCCGGCCACAAATATAATGCGCAGATGATCGCAACCGCACCCGTCCGCGATGGCGCCCCCGTTGCCGACATCGACGCATCGCTCGGCGACGCAACGCTGGCGCAACTCGCGCAGCTTTTCGCACGGCACGGCGACGCCTTTCGCGTTCGCGCGCCGCTGCTCGGCAAGAACCTGCTTGTGTTGTCGCATCCCGATCACGTGCGGCACGTGCTGGTGGAACACCAGGCGATTTTTGCCAAGGGCATCGGCATCGAGCGCGTCGCAATCCTGCTCGGCAAGGGACTGATGACCAGCGACGGCGATCTGTGGCGCACGCAACGCAAGGCGATCCAGCCTGCGTTCCATCGCAGCGCCGTGCGCGCGCACATCGACGACATCGTCGCTGCCAATCAGCGTCTGGCCCGACGACTGACGCTTGCGAGCGCTTCGCCGGTGGACCTGACACGCGAACTGAGCGCAATCGCGCTCGAGGTCATCCTGCGCGTAATATTCGGTCCGACTTACGATCGCCTGATCGCCAACGACAATCCTTTCGCGCTGCTGAGCGAAGAATCCGAACGCGACTTGCAGTTCGCCTACGCGTTTCGGCAGCTAGGCGGCCTGCTGCAGCAGGAAATCGACCGACGTCGCGCCGGCGACGGCGGTGCGGGCATCCTGCAGACGCTGATCGACGCGAGGGATCGCCACAGCGGCGAGCCGATGAGCGACCGGCAGGTTCGCGACGAAGTGTTCACGCTGATCGTTGCCGGACACGAGACCACGGCGAGCGCGCTGGCTTGGACGTGGTACCTGATCGCCACCCATCCGCATGTCGCTGCGCGTCTCACCGAAGAAATCGACGGCGCGTCCGACGACGATCGCCGGCAGCCCGCTGTGCATCGCTTCGCCTACACGCAGCAGGTGATTGCCGAAGCGCTGCGCATGTATCCGCCCGGATGGCTGCTGACACGCCGTGCGCGCAATGCGGTGTCGTTCGCCGGCATCGACATCGCGGCAGGCGACGACGTCCTCGTCTCGCCCTACCTGGTGCACCGCCATCCTGAGTTCTGGCCGCGCGCCGACAGTTTCGAACCGGATCGCTTCACGCCGGCCGCAACTGCCTCGCGTTCGCGATTCTGCTACCTGCCATTTGGCCTCGGTCCGCGTGCCTGCATCGGCGAGAACCTGGCGCTGACGGAAATGCTCGCGCATGTCGTTACCCTTGCGTATGCGTGCCGCATCGAATTGATCGCCGGTCAAACGATCGAGATGGAGGCCAAGGTAAACCTGCGCCCGCATCCCGCCATCCAGGTACGCACACTGTCCCGCAGGCCCGCATGACGACCTCATTCACCACGCTGCAGCATGCGCTCGATGCGCGATCACGCGGCATGGGCAGCATCCACTATGTGATGGCCGAAGACGCGGAGCGTCGTGTCGATTATGCGCAGCTGCGAACGCGTGCGCTGCGGCTGCTGGGCCTGTTCCAGCAGCGCGGAGTTGCTGCCGGTGCGGAAATGATCCTGCTGCTGGATGGCCTCGAACCCTTTGTCGACGCCTTCTGGGCGTGCGTGCTCGGTCGCATTGCAGCGGTGCCACTGGCACCGGGCAACACCGACCAGCATCGCCACAAGTTCGTGCGCGTGGTCCGCAAGATGCGTGACCCATGGGTGATCACCGAGCGCAGGACATTCGCGCGCATCGAGGCGTTTGCGCGCGACAGTGGCCTCGACGAAGCACTGGCGCGCATTGCGAAGCGGCTGTTCTTCATCGACGAGTTGACGGCCGACGAACGGGAAGGACGCGTGCAGACAGCCTCGCCCGACGATATTGCGTTCATCCAGTTCTCCTCCGGCTCGACCAGCGCGCCGAAGGGCGTGGTACTGACGCACGGCAATCTCGTTTCCAACATCGACGCAATCCTGGCTGGCATTGGCGGCGCGCGCCCCACCGATTCGTCGCTGTCATGGATGCCGCTGACGCATGACATGGGTCTGATCGGCTTTCACCTGGTGCCGCTGGTGGCCGGTGCATCGCAATGGCTGATGCCGACCTCACTGTTCGTGCGCCGTCCGGCGTTGTGGATGATGAAGGTGGCGCAGCACAAGGTCAGCGTTACCTGCTCGCCGAACTTCGGTTACCAGCACTTCCTCAAATCGTTCGACCGCGACAGTGCCGCGACGATGGATCTTTCGGCATTGCGCGTGATCTTCAATGGCGCCGAGCCCATTGCCGCCGGGCTATGTCGCGATTTCCTGGCAGCGATGGCGCCCGCGCGACTGGCAGGCGACGTGATGTTGCCGGTGTATGGCCTCGCCGAGGCCAGTCTGGCGGTCACGTTTCCGCCGTTGCAGCGTGCGATCGCAAGCGTGAGCCTTCCGCGCGGCACGCTGGCGATTGGCGCCAGGCTCGATTCGGTGGAGGCCGATTCCGCCAACGGCGTGGATCATGTCAAGGTCGGACGCCCGGTGCGCGGATGCGAACTGCGCATCGCCGATGGCGCCGGAACCGCGCTACAGGCAGGAACGGTCGGCCGCATCCTGATTCGCGGCGCGAACGTCACGCGCGGGTACTACGCTGACGACGCGCTGACTGCCGCGACGATCGATAGCAGCGGATGGCTCGATACCGGCGACCTGGGAGCACTGGTCGACGGCGAGTTGATTGTCACCGGGCGCATCAAGGAACTGATCCTGTGTGCCGGCCAGAACCTGTATCCCTACGACCTCGAGCAGCTGCTGATTGAACATGCAGGGATCGAAGCGGGTCGCGTGGCCGTGTCTGGGGTGCGAACCACCGACGGCGTCAACGACGACATCGTCGTGTTCGCGATCCACAAGGGTGGCGACCTAGCCAATTTCCTGCCGCTTGCGCAAGCGGCACGCCGGGTGATCGCCGAACAGGCCGGCGTTTCCGTGCACGACGTCGTTCCGGTACGCCAGCTGCCGAAGACCACCAGCGGGAAACTGCAGCGCTTTGCGCTGGCCGATGCCTATACGAAGGGCGATTATGCGAGCGTGCTCGCCGAACTCGCGGCGCTGCAATCTGGAAGCGTGGGCCCAGCCGGAAACGACGATGTGGAGCGCTCGCTGCTCGACATCTGCCAATCGTTGCTGCCGAGTCGGACGCTGGCCGCCGAAGACAACCTGTTCGAAATCGGCACCAGCTCGCTCGCGCTGGCGCAAATTTACGAACGCGTCGACGCGAAATGGCCCGGACGCCTGGAAGTCACCGACTTCTTCGATTACCCGACCGTGCGCGAGATGGCGCGTTTCCTGCAAAGTGCTCCGGCAACTGCGCGGGTTTGATACGTCACGCGTACAGCGGCTTCCTGTATTTCCATTTGCGGTGGATCCACAGCCAGTCCGCGGGACTCCTGTGGATTTCCGCCTCCAGCAGACGAACATATCGCTCGACGATTTCGTGGCCCGCCGCGCGCGCATACGGTGGCGCGGCAAGCGGCACGACGCGCACGTGATAGTGACCGCGCGTCACACGTTGCATGGCGACGAACAGCACCGGCGCCTTGACGGTTCGCGCGATCGTGTCCGCACCGATGTAGAACGCCGTGTCGCGTCCCATGAACTGCGTCCAGTACTTGTCGTCCTGCGCGATCGGCGTCTGGTCGGCGACCATCGCGAAACAGCGCGCATCGGCGCGGCGGCGCATCATCTCCATGACGAATCCCTTGTACGCGACCGGGGTGCCGCCGAAGCGCGATCGTCCATCGCGCAGGAATTCGTCGAATACTCGCTGGCGCGGTGGCTTGTAGACCGCGTCGATGGGAACCTGCAGTTGCGCGCCTGCGGCCAGCAGCAACCATTCCCAGTTGCAGAAGTGTGCGGTCAGCAGCAGCAGCGAGCGGCCCTCGCTGATCGGCTGCGTGATGAGTTCGCCGCCCTCGATCGTGACCCTGTCTGCGAGCTGGCGCGCATTCGCTCCGTACGCCCATACGGTCTCGGCGAGTACGTCGCACAGGTTATCGTAACTTTTGCGCAGGATCTCCCGATGCCGCGCGGGCGAAAGCTCGGGAAATGCGTTGGCGATATTTTCGGCTGCCACCGCGCGGCGCCAGTGCACGACGTGAAATGCGATGAAGCGCACGCCGCGGCCGATCGCGTAGAGCATGGGCAACGGAAGGCGGGTCAGCGCATCGAGCATCCAACGCATGGGAAGACTTGCGGCTTCCGCGTCGGCGGCGCCGTGAACATCAGGACGAGGCCATGAGCGTAGACGACTTGAGCGTCGCGGGCAACGTCGTTGCGCGCGCACTGCGTTCGCCGGCCAGCGGCGTTCATGCGTGGTGGTGCGAATTCGGATGGAACGACGCAGCAGTGGAGTCGGCACGCGCGGTGCTCGCCGACGATGAACGATCCCGTGCGTCGCGCTTCGCCACGCCCTCGCTACGCGCACGCTACATCACCACACGTGCGGCGCTGCGCATGCTGCTCGCGCGCTGGCTCGACACTGCCCCCGACCTCGTCACCCTCGCGCAGACCCCGCGCGGGCGTCCTTACATCGACCGGCCCGCTGCACCCGACTTCAATGTTTCGCACACCTGCGATGCCGCAATCATCGTCATCGCTGCGGCAGGTCGCATCGGGGTGGACGTCGAACGGCGCGATCGGCGCGTCGATGCGGCTGGACTTGCGCCAAGATACCTGGCGCGACGAGAACGCGCCGCGATGCAATCGTGCGCGGCCGACGCGTCGCGCGAATACTTCCTGCGCCTGTGGACCTGCAAGGAAGCGATGAGCAAGGCGACCGGCGACGGGCTTGCAGCACCGATGGCGCAGATATCGGTCGATCTGTCGGCAAGCAGTGCCGAACTGCATGCGGGCCCAGCGCCGTACACGCCCGCTGACTGGACGCTGTCGGTGCTGGGCGTTCCGGCAACCCATGTGGCAACGGCCGCGCTCTGGCGACCGTTGCACGCATGAAATCGGCGCCTTACTTTGCCGGCGCAGCGGCGAGCAGCCCCTTGATCTTGGCGTCGAAGTCGGCGTAAGGCATAGCACCGACCAGGCGCACACCATCAAGCTGCCCGTTTTCGACCCTGCCGATCACGAACGACGGCGTGCCTGAGACACCGGCTGCGTTGCCTTCCGCGACCTGCTTGTTGATATCCGCCGTGTAGAAATCGGAATCAGCGCAGGCCTGGAACTTCTTCATGTCGAGGTTCAATTCCTTGGCGTGCTCGGCAATCATTTCCTTTGACAACTTGTCCGAATTGGCCTGCAGCACGTTACGCAATTCCCAGAACTTGCCCTGGTCCCCGGCGCAGCGCGCGGCGATGGCCGCCGGACGTGCCCATGGGTGGAAATCCAACGGGTAGTCGCGCGATACGTACAGCACCTTGCCGGTGTCGACATAGTTCTTCTTGATCTGGTCGAATGCGTTGTTGTGATATTGCTGGCAGAACGGGCATTGAAGGTCTGTGTACTCGATCATGACCAGCGGTGCGTCCTTCTTGCCGATTTCGTACGCGTTGGCCGGCATCGCCATGGCTACCTTGTCGCTGACCGGATCCGGCGCCTGCGCGGCGGCTGCGGGCACGCTCATCTTTTCCAGCGCGGCACGAATACCCTTGAGCTCCGTCAGCAGCTCCGTGACCTGGTCCTGCGTCATGTCCGCGTGCGCGACCGGAATGGTCATTGCAAGCGCCGCGACCGAAACCGCGGCCGCCACGAATTTCCTGATCATTGCCATGTTTAAAATGTCCTTCCAGGTTGCGAATGTGTCGTACCGGCGCCCATTCGGGCCGATCGTGATCCAGGCTGCGTTTATAGCCCAGGAGTGGTGTGCCTTGCCCCACTATTCCGACAGGCGGCCATTCGCGGCCGCCAAAGCCGCCGCTGTTGCCGTCGGACGGCGGCGACCTGCGTCTGACAGCGGGGGGGACACGAGGTTCAGCACCGCGGCCGAGGACGTGCGCGTCCGTGGCATCATGACGCCTTGATCCGGAGACCAACGATGTCCCTGCCGCGTATTTCACTGCTCGCCACGCTTGCCTGCGTGCTCGCGCTTGCCGGCTGCAAAGTCGACACCATCAATTCGTTTCCGGTGAAGCCTGCCTCGGTGCGCTTCATCGGAGTAGTCGCCGATTCCGCGACACTGGACGTGAAGCAAGGGAGCCAGAGTGCGTGGACCGCGATCCCGTTCGCCGCGCCCACCGCCTATCAGCAGTTCGACAATACGCAGACGACATTCGACGTGTACGCGCCCGGCGTCACCGCGCCGATCACTTCAGTCAGCGGATCGCTTGCGGCCAACCAGAACTACACGATCCTTGCGTTCGGTACGGTCGCCAATCCGGGGGGACTGATCCAGAGCGACGCGTACACCAAAGTGAATCCGGGCAACACGCAATTGCGATTCACGCACCTGGCCGAAGGCGTCAATGGACTGGACATCTATCTGAGCACCCCGGGACTGCCGTTGACGAATGTCGGACCGCAGTACCAGCTCGCCTATTCCGGCAACACAAACTTTGCATTGACCAATGCCGGCGACTACCAGTTGCGGCTGCTGCGCGCGAACTCGGGCTTCGTCGCCTATGACTCGGGGACGATTTCGCTCGAGGATCAGGCAACGCAGTCGCTGTACTTTTTCGCCAAGGACGCGACGCACGCGATCAACGTGCTGAAGGTCGACGCCGCCGGCAATGCCGCGCTGATCCCGAACACCCTCGCCGCCGTCAAGGTCGTAAATGCCGCGTATCAGACGGGAGCGGTCGACCAGAAATATGACGGCACGTCTGCCGCCACCAACGTTGCCTATCCTGGCGCGACGCAGACTTACTACACGATCCCCGCCGGCACGCATACGATGACCTTCGAAGCGACCGCTGCGCCCGGAGCGACGATTGCGAGCGCCAACGTGACACTCGTCCCCGCGACCGATTCGACGCTGCTGATTTCCGGTGCGAACGGCTCGCAGGTCATCACCCAGCTTTACGACATCAACCTCGCCCCGCCCTCCGGCGTCGCCAGCGTGCGTTTCATCAACGCGTCGCCGGACGTACCGGCATTCGACGTGGTCATCGACGGCAGCCTGAAGGCCAGCAACGTCGCATACACGCACGCGTCGGAGTACTTCACTCTGGACAACAACAACCATAAGGTGCAACTGATGGTGCCCGGGACGATGACGCCGATCTTCAGCATCGACTCACAGCAGTTCGGCACGCAGCAGGTGACGTCGTTCTACCTGACCGGCCCATCCACCGCGCTGAAGCCACTCATCACGCAGGACAACATCTGAGGGACCCGCGGATTGACTAACTGGCGTAAAGCACAGTAGAATTGCGGTCCAGCCGCGGGGTGGAGCAGTCTGGCAGCTCGTCGGGCTCATAACCCGAAGGTCGCAGGTTCAAATCCTGCCCCCGCACCCACTTGTCTCTACACTGGCCCCGACTGCAATTCGCAGCTCGGGGCCAGTGCGCATCTGGGCGTAGATTCCATCCTCGCCCTCCTCGATTACAGGGTGGCCGATCATGTCTTCGATGATGCGCCGGGCGCCGGTGATGTCGGATCTCATGGCCTCGTCCAACCGCAACGCCACCTCGCGCAGCTTCGCAGCGATCCGCTCGGGCGACGGCTGAAGAATTGTGGCCTGCACCGTCGGCTCCTCAAGGAGTCGAGCTTTTTCCGCTTCCGCGTGGGCGAGGCGTGCCCGAAGCGCATCGGAAAGGCCCATAGACGCGACCGCGTCGACGAGCCTACCGATCTCGCCTTCCAGTCCCCGCAGGCGCGCAGTGCGTTCAGTCCCGGCAGCCTTGGCGCCGGCCGTGGCGTCGGCGACCAGGCGTTGTACCTTGGCGCGTATCGACGCGATGGCCGCCGGCGACAGCACTTCCTCCCGAAGCACCGAAATGAGCCGGCGGTCGGTTTCGATTCTCGGCGTGGCCACACCGGCACAAACGGCGGGTCCGCGATCCTTGTGAGCTGCGCAGCCGTACATCCGCGCATTGACGGCGACGACGGCCCCGCCGCATTTCGAGCAGCGCAGCAGCCCACCGAATAAGGTCGTTGGCGCGCCGCCGGACCGTCCTTTGCGTGGCCGACCCCTGGACGGGTCAATGCGCGCCCTGACGAGCGCCCAGGCGCCGTTCGAAACGATGCGGAGGTCATCGCGGGAAACCCGCTGCCACTCCTCCTCCGGGCGCATCTGGCGTTCCCGTTGGCCGGAATCCGGATTCTTGACCCAACGCGACCGGTTCCAGATGTACTCGCCGCGGTAGAGATCGTTGTTGAGGATGCCGCTCCCCTTGACCGGCGAGCCGTAAAGCGCCGACACCGACCACGTACTCGCGCGCGTGCGCTTGCGCCCGGGCCCCCGCACGCCGCGCAGGTTCAGGTCCGCGGCGATTCGCTGGCAACTCCAGCCCTCGCCGTAGCGGTCGAATATCCAGCGGACGATCTCCGCCTGGTCCGGAACGATCTCGAGGCGGAAGCCCGCTGCTTCGCCGCGCTCATTCATGTCGACGGCGCTGCTGCGGTATCCATAGGACATCCCGCCGGCGTGGAAGCCCCGCGAAACCTGGCCGACCAGTCCGCGATGCGTTTTCTTGGAGGCGTCGCGGATGTAGCTCTGGTTGAACAACCCCCGCACGCCGCGCAGGAGTTCCCGCGATTCCCCGCTGGCGCTGTCGTATCCATCGCCGATCCCGATGATGCGGATGCCACGATGCTCAAGCCGACGGCAAATGGTCTCGCTGTCGACGAGGTCTCGCGACAGCCGTTCGAGCCCTTCGAGGATCAGCACTTCGAATTTGCCAGCCATTGCAGCGACGAGGACCGCGCTGCTTCCTGGTCGCATCTGGACCGGTGTTGCGCCCGAAACGCCTTCGTCCGATTGCGTCAGGACGACGTCAAGG